>NZ_JBFBAA010000028.1:0-140687 GCF_040682035.1 Actinoplanes sp. NPDC051470 | reverse complement strand
TCGCCCAGGATCTCCGGCAGGCCCGTCATGCCCTTCTCGTTGATCAACCAGCGCCTATACGCAACACAGGTGGGTCAGGAGAAGACACCGCTGTACGCGTTCAGGGCCGGCTGGCCGCCCAGGTGGGCGTAGAGGACGGTGGAGGACTTGGGGATCTCGCCCTGCTGGATCAGGGAGATCAGGCCGGCCATCGACTTGCCCTCGTACACCGGGTCGATGATCATGCCCTCGAGCCGGCCGGTCAGCCGGATGGCCTCGATCGTGGAGTCGACCGGGATGCCGTAGCGGTCGCCGGCCCAGCCGGGCAGCACGGTGATCTCGTCGTCGCGCAGGTCGCGCCCGAGGCCGATCAGCTCGGCGGTGTTGCGGGCGATGCGCGCCACCTGGTCGGTGGTCTCGGCGAGCTTGGCCGAGGCGTCGATGCCGAGGACGCGACGGGGCCGGTCCTGGCCCGCGAACCCGGCGATCATGCCGGCGTGGGTGCTCCCGGTGACGCTGCAGACCACGATCGTGTCGAAGAAGATGCCCAGCTCACGCTCCTGCTGCTCGACCTCGTAGGCCCAGTTGGCGAAGCCGAGCCCGCCGAGCCGGTGGTCCGAGGCGCCGGCCGGGATGGCGTACGGGACACCGCCCGCCGCGGTCACGTCGTCGAGCGCCTGGCGCCAGCTGTCCTTGAAGCCGATGCCGAAGCCGTCGCGGACCAGGCGTACGTCGGCGCCCATGATCCTGGAGAGCAGGATGTTGCCGACCTTGTCGTTGACCGGGTCGGGCCAGTCGACCCAGCTCTCCTGCACCAGCACCGCCTTGATGCCGGCCTTCGCCGCGACCGCCGCGACCTGCCGGGTGTGGTTGGACTGCACGCCCCCGATGCTGACCAGCGTGTCGGCGCCCTGGGCGAGCGCGTCGGGCAGCAGGTATTCGAGCTTGCGCGTCTTGTTGCCGCCGAAGGCCAGGCCGCTGTTGACGTCTTCACGCTTGGCCCAGACGCGGGCGCCGCCGAGGTGGCCGCTGAGCCGGTCCAGCGGGTGGATCGGGCTGGGGCCGAACAGTAGCGGGTAGCGCGGGAAATCGTCCAGTGACATGCAATATATTGCACGTCGCGTGCCGATCAAAGTCAAGGTGACGCTTCACATATCGGCGTTCATCGATACGCTGTCACCATGCGTGTCGGATTGCTCGCAGCACTCGTCCTCGGGGCCGCCTCGATCATGGGCTTCAGCCTCGCGCCGGAACACACGGTCACCTTCGTCAACGCCAGCGACCAGAAGATCTGGGTCGGCAGCACGGTCAACTCCGACGAGTCGGTCAACTACGCCCACCTCCCGATCCTCGAGCCCGGCCAGACCGGGACGATCACCATCCCGGAGAACAGCAACCCCAACCACTGGCGCGGCAAGTTCTTCGCCCGGACCGGCTGCACGGGCACCCCCGGCAGCACGTTCCACTGCGCGGTCGGCGACTGCGGCACCGCCGAGGACCACTGCGTGCACGGGGAGCAGCCGGCCAGCCTGGCCGAGTTCAACTTCGACCCGGCCGACCCGTGGGGCGCGCCCTGGTACGACGTCAGCTACGTGAACGCGGTCTCGCTACCGATCACGATCACGCCGACCGGGGCGCCGCCGCCCCAGCCCGGCTCGCAGTACTGCGCCACCGCCGGATGCGCCAAACCGATGCTCGACGCGTGCCCGCCGGCGTACCTGACCAGGGATTCGCAAGGCCGTCCGATGGTGTGCACGAACCCGAACCGGGACGCCGTCACCGACTACAGCCAGGCGATCAAGGCGGCGTGCCCGCGCGCGTACAGCTGGTCGAAACACGACACCGAGCCCGGCAACCAGGTGATGTACAACTGCAAGGAGTGCACCGGCTTCACGGTCACGTTCCACAGCAACGCCGGCGGCACCACTCCCCCGCCGGCCGAGCCGACCACGATGATCGTCAGCGACTGGCACGGCAAGTGCGTCGACGTCCCCAACGGCGACTACTCCGACCGGGTCCGCCTGATCGTCTGGGACTGCTGGAACGGCCCCATGCAGCGGTTCACCTTCGCGGCCGACGGCACCATCCACATCGGCGGCAAGTGTGTCGACGTGGCCGGCGGCTCCAGCGCCGACATGACCGCCGTGCAGATCTACACGTGCAACAACAGCGGCGCGCAGCGGTGGGTCCTGTCCGGGGCCGGCGACCTGGTCAATCCGCAGTCGAACAAGTGCGTCGACATCGGCGGCTGGAACGCGTCCAACGGCGCGCCGCTGCAGATCTGGACCTGCAACGGCTTCGCCAACCAGAAGTGGCACCGGGCCTGATCACGGGGCCGGCGGCGGGTCCGATCTCGGTGCGGCCGGCAGTTCCGGTTCCGGGGCGGCCGGCAGCTGCGGTTTCGGACCGGCCGGCAGCTCGTGCGGGCCGTCCGCCACCGGCCCGCTGACGACCGGCTGCACCATCGCCGCGATCCGCGCCAGGTTGATGCTCCACCCCAGGCCGAACGCCGGCGGCCCGACCACGTTCGGGTTCTCCGGATCCCAGGCCGCCCGGCGCAGCTTGTCCACGCTGGGCGTCCGGAAGTCGTACGGAACCCCGGCGATGTCGCCGTGCCAGTCCCGCGTCTCATCGGGCTTGTCCAGTTCCTTCGCGACAGCCGCCCCCGCGAGGGCACCCGCGGCCGCGGCAGCGATCCGAGCCAGCACGCCAATCATCGGTCCAGGCTAGTCCCTCTTCTCAACCCCAGATGGGTACGCCCGACGAGGTCCCAACCGCAGACACCGCCGACCCGTGACACACCGCGACGTAGGCGGGCCTACAGGCCGTGAACGCGACGTTCGCGTGAGGTGATGGCCCAGCACGGCCGGGGTGATCACGATGGCCGTACGCTCACCGCCGTGTTCAACGACCCCTGGGAGATCGTGCCGGGCGAAGGCGCCGGTCCGCTCCGCTTCGGCACCGCCCGCTCGGCCCTGCACGACCGGTTCGGCCCGTCCCAGCCGTTCCGCCGGGCGAACTACTCGGCCGACCTGACCGACACCTACGGCCCGGTCATGCTCACCTGTGACCCGGCCGACGGCCTCTACCTGATCGAGATCAACCTCCCGTCGCTGGCGACCTTCCGCGGCGTGCGCCTGGCGGGCCCGGTGACCGAGGTGGTCGAGGCCCTGCGAGCCATCGGCGTCGAACCGGCCCAGTTCGAGGAGGGCAGCTGGTCCTTCGCCGACGACACCGTCGCCATGACCACGACCTGGGACGAGGACGACGACCAGGTGATCGAGATCGTCACCGTCGTCGCGCCCGGCCGGTCCGGCGACGAGATCATCTGGACCGACGGCGGCGCGACCACCGACCCGGTGACATCCCATGCGGTCACCCCCGGCCGAGGCATCGGCCTGGTCACCCTGGGCGACCACCGCTCCGACGTCCGCCGGCGCCTGCACTCCGGCATGACCACCGCGCCCCCGGCGGCCTCGACCGCATCGCGGGAGGACCTCTTCTGGGACGACGGCCTCGTCGTGCGCTACTCACCGGACGATCGGGCCGAGCGCATCGTCATCGTGCGCGCCGACCAGGTCACCTTCGCCGGCGTCACGCTGATGCCGGGCCAGTTCGACGAGACCCGCCAGGCCCTGATCGAGGCCGGCCACCCGATCACCGACCGGGAACTGGCCCTGGGGATCGACCACACCGGCATCGAGCTGTGGCTGGCCAACACCCAGACCACCCACCGACTTCCCGTCTGCTCGGTGGTCATCTCCGCCCCTGACGCGCCCTAGCCGGCGGCCCGCCGCGTGACGAGGCCGGACCCCGAGGAGGGTGGCCGGCGCCGGGAACGACACGGCGGACGAGCGGTCGCCGCGGTGACCAGTTCCGTCACCCGCCCGGCCGGCCGGTGCCGGAAGGTGACCATGGACCGTCAGGTAGCCGACACCCGATCGTGCAGGTCGCCGTGCACCATGGGGTGCCCGTGGGGACGGTTCCCCGGAACGCCGGCGGCCGGAAGGATGCGACGAGTGAAGGTCTCGGGTTTACCAAGCCGATCCGGCGGCGCCACGTCACGCCCATCGGCGCCCGCGAGGAACGGGCCGGCCCATCAGCTGCTGCGGCTCCAGCGTGCGGCCGGCAACCAGGCGGTCGCCGGGCTGGTCCAGCGCGCGCCCGGTGACAAGCCCAACTTCAAACAGGACGACGTCCACCTCAAGGACGAGGGTGTCGTCCGCCGCCGCGTGACCGGCCTCAAGTACGGGCTGAAGGGCGGCTGGCAGGGCAAGTACGGCGACGGGAAGGACGACAAGAGCTTCGAGGCGGAGAAGACGGCACAGAAGCCCGAGCACTCGGCGGTCGTGATCTTCCCGGAGAAGCTCGGCGGCGGACCGGTCCAGGTGATCCTGCACTTCCACGGCTACGGCTTCCGGAACGGCGATCCGTACGCCGGCTTCGCCACCTCCAAGGCCGGCAAGACCCGCGACTACCACCAGGAGCACTGGGAGCAGCAGACCGGGCAGGTCGGCAAGGAACGGGCCGCGGCCAACACCGGCGTCGCGGCCGACAAGGCTCAGCCGTCGATCGTCACGATCCTCGCGCAGGGCCGCGGCAAGTCCGACTTCGGTGAGGTGCCGACCTTCGACTACATCGCCGACGTGCTCAGCAAGGTGCCGGAGCTCAGCGGCGTCAAGCAGTACTCGCTGATCCAGACCGGCCACAGTGGCGGTGGCGGCGCACTGCGCAAGGCCGTGCACGGCGGTCAGGCCGCGACGGCCGACCGGGGCAAGCTGCCGGCGGCGAAGGCGGGCCAGGCGGCGCCCCAGCCGGCCGACATGATCGTGATGCTCGACGCGATCGCGATGCTCGACGTCACGAAGAAGGGCAAGGACGACAAGAGCTACAAGATTCTCGGCATCGCGTCATGGGCGCTGGCCCACATCGCCCGGTTGAACACCGAGATCCGGGCGGCCCTGAAGGCGGGCCGGCCGGCCGACGCGCAGGCGGCCATCCTGGCCACCCCGAAGCTGCGGGCGTACTACGTGCCCAAGAGCGACCGCGGCTCGTACGCCGCGGCGCACACCACGGCGGCCGGGTTGATCAGCAAGGCCATCGCCGAGATTCCCGAGCCGTACGCCACGCAGTCGGCCGAGGTGACCGTGTCGGACCTGTTCCGGATCGTGCCGGTGGCCGGCACCGTCCACGAGTCCCTGATCAGCAAGGGCACCAAGGGCAAGGAGGAGGACGGCGCGATCGCCGACGCCTTGCGCGCCTCGCTCGACCCGAGGATCGACCGGCCCGCCGCGCCCGCGGCCACCGGGAGTAAGGCGCAGCCGGCGATTCCGACCACCACCCCGGCTCCGGCGACGAAGGGACCGGCCCCGGCACCCGCTCCGGCGACGAAAGCACCGGCGCCCGCTCCGACGGCGGCCGGCGCGCCGGCCACGGTGGAGAAGGGGAAGACGGCGACCGCGGCGACCCCCAAGGGGTGGAAGGCGGCCGGGGCCGCCGGTGACTACAAGGTCACACAGGCCCACCTGGACACCATCGCCGCGCAGACCCCGGAGGAGCGGAAGGCGGACGTCAAGACCTGGGACGAGGGCCAGAAGCGGCTGGCCGAGCTGGTCAAGGCCGAGAAGGCGGCCAAGCGGAAGAAGGGTGAGCTCTCCGAGGCGGACGCCAAGGAGATGGCCGATCTGAAGGAGTCGCTGCCGAAGGTCGGCGCCCGGATGAAGCCGGCCCAGCGGGCGCTGAGGCACCAGGACGTCGAGCTGATCCTCAAGGCGGCCGGCCACACCGTCGACGGCTGGTACGGCGACGTCCGGTCGGGCAAGTTCCTCAACGTCAAGGTGCGCGTCCACAAGCACATGGCCGAGGCCCTGCAGCGCGCCGAGGACACCCTGGTGGCCGACACCACGGCGAACCCGGACAAGCTCGACCCGGTCGCCCTGGGCAAGAAGCTGGGCATGGCCGACCACGCCAGCGACATGCGCGTGCCGAAGGCGGCGGTCGGCGGTACGAGCATCAGCATGCACACCTTCGGCCTGGCGGTCGACCTGAACTACGCCGGCAACCCGTACCTGGGCAACGCCGACAAGAAGGTCGGCCGGGCCGTCATCAAGCGGGCGAGCGGCCTGGTCGGCAACGCGCCGGTGGACATCCTCACCAGCCTCGGGAGCGCCAAGCAGTCGTTCGACAAGCTGACCGCCGCCTCGAGCGCGCTGGTCACGTACCTCTCCTTCCGGAAGGACGAGAACCGGGAGGCGCTCCGCGCGGCGATCGCGGGGCACACCGCGGCCAAGGGCGAGCCGACCGACGAGGCCGGCTGGGTGAAGCAGATCGAGAAGGATCACACGGCGATCACGAAGAGCGCCGATTTCAAGGGCCACACCTCGCCGGAGAAGGGCTTCATGGACTTCCAGGAGTCGGTGGTGATGGCTCTGGCCGGCGCCGGGCTGTACTGGGGCGGCGAGTACGCCGGCACCAAGGACCTGATGCACTTCGACCTCCGCACGGGCGAGGGCGCCAAGATCCACGACGCTCGGACCGCTCACAAGGCGAGCCAGTAGTGGAGCGCCGGCCCTGGTTCGAGCCGCTCCTCCCACAGGCCGGGGCCGACCGCCCGGTTGAGCGCCGTGACCACGAGCATCCGCTGATGCGGCTCCAGCGGCTCGGCGGGAACGCGGCCGTCACGCGCATGGTGCAGCGCAAGCCGCTGGACGAGAAGGATGACCCGGGGAGATACACCTCCGACGCCGGCCACACCTTCGACGCCGAGGGGCTGATCCGGCGGGAGGTGCACGGTCTCAAGTACGGCGTGAAGGGTGGCTTCGCGGGCTCGTACCCGACGAAGAACCATCCCGAGGGTGAGGACAGCTCCGAGAAGTCGATGACCAAGGAGAGCCCCGATCGCATGGCGGTCGTCATCATGCCGTCGGCGAAGCTCGCCGAGGGCACGCCGGTGCAGGTGGTGCTGCATTTCCACGGGTGGGGGTTCCGGGGCGGCACCGACCCGTACGCCGGGTATCTGGTCGCCACGGGACGTTCGTCGGTCGCCAGGAAGGGAAGCGTCCGGGACGTCGACCAGGAGCACTGGGAACAGCAGATGGGCGCGGTCGGCAAGGAACGCGCGGCCCGGACGCCCAAGGAACCGGTGGTCGTGGCCGTGCTGGCGCAGGGCCGGGGCACGTCCGACTTCGGCGACCTGCCGACCTTCGACTACCTCAAGGACGTGTTCAGCAAGGTGCCGGAGCTGAGCGGGGTGACGAACTACTCGCTCATCCAGACCGGCCACAGCGGCGGCGGGTACGACGTCGCCGGCAATCTCGGCCGGGGTGAGGCGAAGACGGCGGACCCCAAGGCGACGCCGACGCCGGCCGACATGGTGGTCATGTTCGACGCCGAGGCGATCGGAAAGGTCACCGAGTGGGCCATCGGTCACGTGAACACCCTGGCCAAGTTGATCGTGGACACGACACCGAAGCCGGCCGACAAGCCGAAGGCCGGGGACGCGCAGCAGCCCGGCGACGCTCAGAAGGCGGCCGACGCGCTGAAGGCGGAGGCGGAGGCGGCCGAGGCTCAGCGGCAGGTGGTGAAGGCGGCGATCGCGGCCACCCCGAAGTTCCGGGCCTACTTCGCGAAGGGCCAGAGTTACGACAGCGCCTACCGGGCCGCTGACAAGGCCCTGACCAAGGCGATCAACAGGGTTCCGGCGCCGTGGGGCTGGTTCCCGTCGCCCGACGTGGTGGTGGCCGACCTGTTCCGGTTCATCGAGGTCGCCGGCGTCACCCACGAGTTCGTGATCAGCAAGGGCCAGAACGAGGACGCCGCCGCGCAGAAGGACGGCGCGCTCGCCGACGCCCTGCGGGCCGAGACCGACCCGACCATTGACCGTGCCAAGGGGCTCGGGCAGCCACCGGCCGCGCCCGCCAGAAAGAAGAAGTAGGGAGGGCGTACGCACTTCGAGCCCGACCTCAGGCCGAGATGCGCCGGGCCGGCGCCGGGTTGATGATCGTCCGGCAACGGCTCCACCGGGTCACCTCGACCGCCCGCGGGTGCGGGATCTCCACCGGATGCCCGCGGGCCGGTCCGAGCAGCCCGTTGGCCGTGCACCAGTCGTCGTCGAAGATCGTGTCGAGGTAGCGGTGCGGCCCGTCCGGGAAGACGGTCACCACCCGGGCGCCGGGCCGGGTACGGGCGATCCACGCCGAGACCAGGGCCACCGCGCCGGTGCTCCAGCCGCCGGTGACGAAGGCCGACCGGGCCAGCCGCCGGCACCCGTCCACCGCCTCGGCCGGGCCGACCCAGTGCACCTCGTCGAACGCCGGATAGTCGACGTTCGACGGGTAGACGCTGCTGCCCAGCCCGCGCATCAGCCGGGAGCGGGCCGGCTGTCCGAAGATCGTCGAGCCGACCGTGTCCACGCCGACCAGCCGCAACCGCGGCCAGTGCCGGCGCAGCGCCCGGGCCAGGCCGCCGCTGTGGCCGCCGGTGCCGACGCTGCACACCAGCACGTCCACCTCGTCCAGCTGGGCGGCCACCTCGTCGGCGAGCCCGGCGTACCCGATCAGGTTGTCGGGGTTGTGGTATTGATCGGGCCAGTAGGCGCCGGGCAGGGTGGCCAGCACGTCGGCCAGCCGGTCGCGCCGCGCCTGCTGCCAGCCGCCGGTCGGGTGTGGCCGGTCGACGATCTCGAGCCGGGCGCCGTAGGCCCGCAGCAGCGCCCGCATCGACGGCTCCAGCTCGCGGTCGACGACCAGCACCACCGGGTGGCCGAGGGCCTGCCCGGCGAAGGCCAGCCCGACACCGAGCGTGCCACTGGTCGACTCGACGACCGGGGCCCCGGCGACCAATGAGCGACGTGAGCGCGCGCCGGTCAGCATGGCCACCGCCGCCCGCGCCTTCATGCCGCCGGGCGCGGCGCATTCCACCTTGGCCCAGAAGCCCGGGTGCGGGTGCGGCAGCGGGGCGTCGACGAACACGATCGGGGTGTTGCCGACCAGGTTCAGCAGCTGCGGGGCGGTCACGTGCTCAGCCCGTACCGGAAGATCGTGGTGGGTCCGCCGTCGAGCCAGAAGAACGGGTAGGGCTCGGCGCTGACCGCGGACAGGCCGGCGCCGAGGAAGCGGGGCAGGACGGCGCTGCCGGTCTGGGCGAACGCCACGAACGGTTTGCCGGTGGTGGCGGCATGCGCGAGCAGCGGTTCGAAGGTGCCGTTGCCGAGCGTCATCCCCGAGGCCAGGATCGCGTCGCAGCGGCCGAGCAGCGCGGTGGCGTCGGGGAGGAACGGCTCGCCCCACTCGGTCTCCCCGCCGGCGTGGTCACAGGGCAGGTAGTCCTGGCCGCGCTGCCGAAGCTGCTCCAGGAGCGAGTTGACCACCCCCACGACCAGGACCGTGCGGGTACGCGGAAGCAGGTCGACGACGGCCGCGGCGCGTCGCCGGGACTTCTCCAGCGAGGTGCCCCGTTCGATGGTCATCGCGCCTTCGGCGTGCGGCCGGGTGTCCATCAGCGCGGCGTCGAGGGCCGCCACCCGGACCGCCCGGTTCTCGTGTGACAGGAGCTTCTTCACGGGTACGCCGACGCAGTCGTAGGCGATGTCGTCGTCGAGCTCGCCCGGCTCGATCGCGCAGGAGCCGACCGCGGCGCCGACGCGCAGGCTGAGCACGTGGTTCCGGTAGGCGCGGCCGCGTCCGGCGTGCCGCGCGCCCTGCCGGGTGACGAAGGCGACGCTGACCCGCTGGTCCACCGGGGAGTCCCGTACCTCGTCGATGAGTGAGTCGAGGGTGGTCACGCGTAGGTCACCTCGGCCCGCGCGGCGAGGGCGTCGGCGGTCGCCCGTGCGGCTCCGGGCCGCTCGTCGACCGTCATGACGTACCCCAGGTAGTCGTTGTTGCTGCTCGCGTCGCCGGCGCGGTGACCAGGCCCGCGGAGGGTGGAGTCGACGATCCGCTCGTCGTCCGGCCACGGCGTGATCGCCTCGACCGTCCCGGCCCGGGGCGGCAGCACGAACGCGATGGCGGCGCTGCCGACGCCGGTGTCCGTGCGGGTCAGGTCGGGGGTCTCGCCGATGGCCAGCTGGGCGTACACCATCGGCAGGTCGATGCCGGTGACCCGGCGGACCAGCTCGGTGATCTGGTTGCCGGCCGGGCGCGGGTTCACCTCGACCACCTTCGGGCCGGCCGGGGTCAGCCGCAGCTCGGTGTGGGCGACGCCGCGGTCCAGGCCGACCGCCTCCAGGGCGGCGATCGCGGTCTTCTCGGCGTCCGCGGCGTCCAGCGCGGCCGGGAACATGTGTCCGGTCTCGACGAAGCCGGTCGTACCGCCGAGGCTCTTGTCGGTGACACCGATGACGTGGGTCGTGCCGTCCACCGTGACCGTCTCGACGCTGACCTCGGGGCCGGTCATCAGCTCCTCGATCAGCAGCGTGGGCACCCGGGGCTGCCGCCGCGCGTTCACCGGGAAGGACGCCACCGCGTCGAAGGCGGCCCGCAGCCCGGCCCGGTCGGCCACCTGCCGGACGTACAGCCCGGCGCACAGGTCGACCGGCTTGAGGACCAGCGGGAAGCCGATCCGCTCGGCCGCCCGGAGCACCTCGGTCCAGCCCTCGGCCAGGGCGAACCCGGGCTGCGGCAGGCCGGCCCGGTCGAGCGCGGCGCGGGACAGATCCTTCCGGTACGCCGTACGCATCGCCCCCGGATCCGGACCCGGCAGCCCCAGCCGGCCGGCCAGCAGCGCGACCGTCTCGAGGTAGTAGTCGCACGACGTGAGCACCCCGTCGAACGGGATCGCCTCGTGCAGCCGCTCCACGTGCGCCAGCAGCGCCGGGACGTCGTTGGTCTCGGCGGTGAGCAGGTTGCGGGCCGCGAGCAGCGGGTGCCCGCCGCCGGCCGGCGCGTCCCGCAGGTAGTGGTGCAGGTCCCGGGTGAGGAACGAGAACCCGTGCCCCGCCTCGAGAATCGCACCGGGCAGCAGGCGGCTCATCGCACCGACCCAGCTCTCCACGAGCAACACATGCGCCATCTTCCGGAACCCCTTCGTTCGCTTCCGGAGATGGTAACCGTTTCCATTAAGGTGGATGCACGCCGGGCCGGTCGTAAAGTTCGAGGTATGGCACAACGACTCGTCAGCGTCTGGCAACCGTTCCTCAACTCCGGGGAGAACTCCGCCGCGGCCCTCGACGCCGCGCTCGAGCTGGAAGAGCTCGGCTACGCCCGGCTGTGGTTCTCGGCCGGGTTCGGGGAGAATGTTCCGCGACGGTTCCGGGACCTCCTCGACGGGACCAAGCGCATCGGCGTGGCCCCGGGGATCGTGTCGATCTGGCACTCGTCGCCGGCCGAGGTGGCGGCGTTCACCGCGGACGCGGAACGCGATCACCCGGGCCGGTTCCTGCTCGGGCTCGGCGCCAGCCACGCTCCGCTGGTCGAGGAGAAGGGCATCGACTACCGCAAGCCGTACTCGAAGATGGTGTCGTACCTCGACGCCCTCGATGACGCCGGGCTCCCCCGCTCGCAGCGCGTTCTGGCCGCCCTCGGCCCCCGCATGCTGGAGCTGTCCCGCGACCGGTCGGCCGGCGCGCACCCCTACTTCACGCCGGTCGAGCACACCGCCGAGGCCCGCGCCGCCCTCGGCGCCGATCGGCTGCTCGCGCCCGAGGTCGCGGTGGTCGTCGACCCGGACGCCGGCTCGGCCCGGGCCACCGCCCGGCAGTACACGGCCGGCTACCTCGCGCTGCCGAACTACACCAACAATCTGCGCCGGTTCGGCTGGACCGACGACGATCTCGCCGGTGGCGGCAGCGATCGCCTGGTCGACGCGCTCATCCCGTGGGGCACGCCCGAGCAGGTCGCGGCCGGCGTCGAGAAGCACTTCGAGGCGGGCGCCGACGAGGTGGCGATCCAGGTGCTCAACGGCGGCAATGCCGGCGCGTTCCCGGCGGACGCGTTCCGTACCCTCGCCGCGATCTTGATCTGATCGTCAGCCCAGGGTCAGGAGCAGGTCACGGACGGCGGCGGGCCGGGACAGGAAGGGATGGTGGCCCGGTCGCAGCTCGGCAGGGCCGGGGACACGCTGACGATCCCCCGCTCCGACAGCAGCGCCGCGGTGCGGTGCCACCACCACGACCCGTTCCTCACACACGCCCCATGAACGAACACGACCCTCATCGCTGCCTCCACGCCTGCCTCCGACCACGTTCTGATCAACGGTAGACGTAGTGATCGTTACGTGAAAAAGTACGGCGATGGGACGGCGGCCACGGCCGGAGATCAAGGAGCGGCTGCTCGACGCGTGCACCGACCACGCGCTGGCGCACGGCCTGCCCGACCGGCTCGAACCTCTGGCCCGCTCCACCGGGACCTCGGCCCGCATGCTGATCTATCACTTCGGCACCCGCGACGCCCTGCTGCGGGCGGTGCTCGGGCACGCGCGGCAACGGCAGCTCGACGCCTTCGGCGCGCTCCTGCGCGCACGGCCCGGCGAGCGGTACACGACCACGCTGAGCAACGCCTGGGCCTCGATGACCGGGCCGGACGGGCAGCCCTTCCTGCGGATGTTCGGCCGGCTGCGGGAGAGCTCGGTCGACCCCCTGTGGCCCGAGTTCCGCCGGGCCGCGACCACCGACTGGCTCGGGCCGCTGGCCGACGGGCTGCGCGGCATCGGCCGGCCGGAACTGGCGACCCTGGTGCTCGCCGTCATCCGCGGCCTGCTCCTGGACCTCGACGCCACCGGCGACACGGCCCGCACCGATCAGGCGTTCCGGCAGTTCCTCGGCACCCTCGACCGCTGACCTCGGTTCGCCGACGTCAGGTCGCCAGGGCGTTCAGCACGTCGGCGATCGGGCCCAGGTCGACCAGCGCGCTGCCGGCGGCCCGTTCCCCGGCCGCGGGGGCCAGTCGCGCGGCCAGCGACGCCATCGCCGCCCGATCACCCCGGGCGATGGCCTCCCGCGCCTGGAAGCAGAGCCGCGCCTCCAGCATCGCGTCGGCGGTCGCCGGCCGGTCGAGCCGGGTGTCCACCCCGGGCATCTCGACGTGCATGGCCCCGGCCCCGCCCGCGCGCATCTTGCCGTAGCCCGCGGTGAACACGTCGACCAGCGGGATGCGGTACTCCCCGGCCAGCGCGGCGGCGGCCTCGGCGTGCGCGTCCGCCGACGCGAAGTCGCCCAGCGCCGACCGCGCCTGCATCAGCAGCAGGTGGCCGAGCACGCGATAGGTCACCAGCCCGTGCCGGTCGGCCAGCTCCAGCAGCTCGGCGGCGATCGCGGCCCGCTCGGACGCCAGCCCGGCCCGGTGGTAGGTCTGCAGGTAGAGGGCGTTCAACCCGTAGGCCAGCAGCGCCGGATCGGTCAACCCCCGCGCGAGCGCCACCGCCGAGAGCGCCGCCTCCCGCGCGCGCGGGCCGCCGGTGTTGCGCAGCTCCATCGCGATCGTGGCCAGCAGCCGGCTCCGGTCACGGTCGGATCGCGGCGATCCCAGTGCGGCGGTCGCGGCCGACGCGACCCGCTCGGCCAGCCCGGGATCGTCGTTCGCGGCCCAGTTCGCCGGCACGTCGAACGCGCAGATCACCCGGGTCGTCAGCGCCGCGTCGCCGGCCGCCAGCCCGATCGCCGCGCCGCGCTGCCGCCGGGCCTCCGCCAGTTCCCCGGTCACCGCGAGCGCCCGGGCCAACCCCATGATCAATTCCGCTCGGGTACGCACGGAAGCACCATCACCGTGCCGCAGCGCGATCCGCCACCACCGCACGGCCTCATGCGGCTCGAAGCGCACCTCGGCCCGTTCCGCCGCGACCCGTGCCGCCTCGGTGGCGCCGGCGCCGCCGGCCAGGTCCAGATGATGGGCCAGCGCGACCACATCATCGGGCCGCACCCGCCGGATCGCCGCGGCCACCTCCGCGTGCCACGCCGCCCGGCGTGTCCGGGACAGTCCGCCATAGACCGCGTCCCGGACCAGCGCGTGCGCGAACCGGAACCGCCCCGGCCCGACCTCGGCGACGAACCCCCGCGCGACGGCGTCCTCGACCTGGTCGAGGGACGCGGCGGGCAGAAGATCGAGAGCGATGTCGATGCCGAGGACGGACGCGAAGCGGATCACGTCGCGGGTGGGGGCGGGCAGCTGGGCGAGTCGGTGGCGGATCACGTCGCGGACGTTGGGCGGGACGGCGTCCGGATCGGTGTCGGCCAGGCGGGCCAGTTCACGTACGTAGAAAGGGTTTCCGCCGGAACGCTCGTGGATCAGACGGGCCGTGGCGGCGGGCAGGTCGCGGGCCGGCGTCGACCGGAGCAGGGCGCGGGTGTCGGGCCGGGACAGGCCGGTCAGCGTCAGCCTCAGCGGGGAGGCCTGGGCCAGGCGGCTCAGCAGGGCGTCCGGCGGGTCGGTCGAGCGGTAGGTCGCCACCAGCAGGATCGGCGCGGCCAGCGGCGGGTCGACCAGGTGCTCGATCAGGGCGGTCGTCCCGGGGTCGGCGGCGTGCAGGTCTTCGACCACGACCAGCAGGGGCGCCACCCGGGCCAGGCCGGCCAGGTGCCCGGACACGGCTCGGCGCCAGCGGACCTGGGCGGTTGCCGGGTCGCCGGACGGGGCGGGGACACCCAGTTCGGACGGGTTGCGGTACCAGAGGGTGCGACGGCCGTGGGCGAAGGCGGCCACCAGCGCCGTCTTGCCGATGCCGGGCTCGCCGCTGACCAGGGCCAGGTTCAGGCGGTTGCCGGTGGCGGCGGCGGAGGAGAGGGCGGCGAGTTCCGCGGAGCGGCCGATCAGGGCCGGAGACCCGGGAGCGACGGACAGGCCGGGGGCCTGGCGGAGGATGTCGACCTCCAGCTCGCGCAGCGCGGGGCCGGGGTCGACGCCGAGCGACTCCGCGAGCATCGTGCGGGCCGATCGGAGGGCGGCCAACGCGTCGGCCTGGCGGCCGCTGCGGTAGAGCGCCAGCGCCAGCAACCGGCGCGACTCCTCGCCCAGCGGGTGCTGCTTGACCAGCGCCTCCAGCGGCGGGACGGCCTCGGCGGCCCGGCCCCGGGCCAGCAGCGCGGACGCGCGGCGGTGCTGGGCCAGCAGCCACAGCTCGTCCAGCCGGTCGATCTCGGCGCGGGCCCACGGCTGGTCGGCGACGTCGGCGTAGGCCGGACCGCGCCACAGGGCCAGCGCCGCCTCCGTGGTGTCTGGCTCCGGAAGGGCGCCCGGACCCGGCGGGGCGCCCGGATCCGGAGGGGCGAGCACGGCGGCCTCGAAGCGCCAGGCGTCGACCGCGTCGGCCGGGAGGCGCAGGGCGTAGCCGGGACCTTCGGTGATCAGCAGGCGGGGTGGCGTACGCGGCGGACGGCCCGGCTCGATCGCCTTGCGCAACGCGCCGACGAAGGTCTGCACCGCGCCCGCCGCGCGCTCCGGCGGGTCGGGCCACAGGTCGGCGATCAGGGTGGTGGCCGGCACCACCCGGCCGCGGGCGATCAGCAGCCGGGCCAGCACCGCCCGATGGCGCGGCCCCTTGAGGTCGACCGGCCCATCCTCGTCGATCGCCAGCAACGGACCGAGCACCCCGAACCGCACCCGCCCACGGTAGCGCTGATCATCTGCTGATCGGGCCGCGGCAGGCTGGGCCGCATGCAGATTCCCGGCTTCGACTACCAGCGCGTTCCCGTCGACGGCGACGTGGCCCTCAATGTGGCGGTCGGCGGCGACGGCCCGCCGATCGTGCTGCTGCACGGCTTCCCGCAGACCCACCTGATGTGGCGGAAGGTGGCCGCCGACCTGGCCGCCGATCACACCGTGATCTGCCCTGACCTGCGCGGATACGGCGCCAGCGACAAGCCGGCCGAGGGGTATTCGAAGCGGCGCATGGCGGCCGACATCATCACCCTGGCACGGGCCCTGGGTCACGATCGGTTCGAGCTGGCCGGCCACGACCGCGGCGCCCTGGTCGCCTTCCGGGCCGGCCTGGACCACCCGGCGGCGATCACCCGCCTGACCCTGCTCGACATCGTCCCGACCCTGGACATGTGGGACGTCCTGCACGGCGTACGCGCGGCGATCGGTTTTCATCTCTTCCTCATGGCCCAGCCGCCCGGCCTGCCCGAGACGATGATCGGCGCGGCCCCGGACGCCTTCTTCGGTCACTTCCTGGACGTCTGGGCCAAGAGCCCGTTCCCGGCCGACGTCCGGGCCGAGTACCTGGCCGCCTCCTCGGCGGCGGTGCCGTCGATCGTGGCCGACTACCGGGCCTCGGCGACCACCGACATCGAGGACGACGCCGCCGACCGGGCCGCCGGGCGCACCCTGACCATGCCGGTCACCGTGCTCCAGCAGGACTGGGGCGCGCAGCTCGGCTACGACGCGACGGCCGTCTGGCGTCCGTGGGCCCCGCGGCTGGACCACCGGCTGGTGACCTGTGGCCACTTCATGGCCGAGGAGGCGCCGGACGAGGTGATCAAGGCGATCAGGTCGTGAGCGCGGCGCGGGATCCGGCCCGATGACCTACCGGTGAAGTGCGCGGGCACCCCGATTTCCGACATTCGCCGGAAGACCGCGGTCCGGGCACTGTGGAAGCGTCTGCGGTCGTGAGAAGACTCCTGCTCGCCGCGTTCGTCACCCTGGGCCTGCTGGCCACGCCGTCGATCGCGTACGCCGCGGCCGACCCCCTCCCCGACCCCAAGGTCACGCCGATCCAGGTGACCGGCCCGGCCGCCGAGCGCCTCAACCTGGTCATCCTCGGCGACGGCTACCAGGCCGACCAGCAGTCCCTGTTCCGGGCCGACGTCGACCGGAACCTGGCCGTCATGTGGGCGACCGAGCCGTTCCGCAGCTATCGGGACTACATCAACGTGTACGCGGTGGAGCTCGCCTCGATCGACTACGGCGTGCGCTGCGACCCGGACGGCCGGGTGCGCAGCCCGGACGGCACGATCCGGGACACCGGCGAGCGCGAGGGCCCGATCGACGCCAAGGACACCGCGCTTCGGATGATCTTCCAGAACGGGTGCGCCGACCCGCTCGCCCGCGGCGTGGTCTACGGCGACGCGCCGGTCGGCTGTCAGACCCACCCCGGCCCGGCCCCGTGCGAGACCGGCAACCAGGCCCTCAACCGGATCCTGGACACCTACGTCACGCCGGCCCTGGGCATCCCCCGCGGCGCGCAGAACCTGCAGAGCCTCGCGATCTTCAACTCCTTCACGTACGGCGGGATCGGCGGCACCAGCGCGACCACCTCGGGCGGCTCGCCGCAGGGCCCGCTGATCTCCCTGCACGAGATCGGGCACTCGCTGGGCACCCTGGCCGACGAGTACCCGTACAGCTCCCGGGACGTCGTGCGGCCCTGCTACACCGGCGCCGAGCCGAGCAGCTTCCACCACACCGTCTACACCGACCAGCAGAAGATGATCGCCGACCGGCACAAGTGGTTCCGCTGGCTGGGCGAGGAGAGCCTGTCCGGCGGGCGGATCGGGCTGCACGAGGGCGGCGGGACCTACCCGTGCGGGCAACGCCGCCCCAGCGAGCACTCGATGATGCGCTGGCTCGGCTTCGACTGGGACCAGATCGGGCGGGAGAACATGGTCGCCCGGATCACCGGCCTGCGGAACGCCGGGCAGATGGTGGTCCGCAGCACCCCGGCTGAATCAGTACCCCGCGACGGTGTGCTCTGGGCCGAGGCGGGCCGGCCGCGCGACCATGGGCTGTCCTTCACCTGGCGGGCCGGCGACCGGGTGATCGGCGCCGACCAGAACCTCGACCTCGCGGCCCTCGACCTGCCGGTCGGCACGGCCGTCGAGGTGGAGGTACGCGACCCGGTCGGCCCGGACGGGACGGACTGGGTCCGTAACCCGTCGACCAACAACGCCGCCGCCGACTCGGGCTTCAACGGGCCTCGGTTCGTGCAGAAGCGCTCCTTCGTCCTCAGCGCGGAGAGCGCGACCCGTTCCCAACCGGCCGCCGAGATCACCGCGTCGACCCAGACGGCCCAGCCGGTGGCCCGGGACGAGGTCGTGTTCGTGGAGACCAACCACCCGGCCGACCGGATCGTCCGGGTGTCGTGGGCGCTCGACGGCCGTCCGGTGGCCAACCCGGCCAACCGCCGTACCCTCGACCTGGGCGGGAAGCGCCTCTCGACGGGCAACCACACGCTCACCGCGACCGTCACCGACCGGGGCGTCACCGACAGCGTGTCCTGGACGATCGACAACACCATGCCGACCGCCCCGCGCCGGCTGTCGGCGCCGCTGACCACGCTCCGCGGCGCGGTCGAGCATCCGGTGTATTTCGACGGCTGGGACATGTGGCTCGAGCCGGCCGACGACCAGGCCGGACGGTACGTGGTGAGCCAGTTCCGGCTGGACGGCGACGGCTGGTTCAACTACTTCGGCTTCCCCGAGCGGCCGATGCCCGCGTCACCGTTCCACTTCAGCCACTCCGGCACCGTGGTCAAGGCGCTGACCTACGGCAACCTCGGCACCGGCGGCCTGTCCAAGGCGGCGTTCGAGCAGGAGCTGCCGGACGACCACCCGTCGGGCGGGTTCGTTCCCGGCTTCGGCACGCACACCGTCGAGCACCGGGCGATCGACCCGGCCGGCAACGTCGGCCCGGCCGGCTCGTACCGGGCGACCGTGCTCCCCGGCGCCTCCCCCGCCTGCACCACCACGCTGACCGGCCGGCAGCCGACGGTCGTGGTGGCCACCGGCGTCACCTGCCTCACCGGCGCCACGGTCCGCGGCGCGGTGACCGTCAAGCCCGGCGCCTCCCTGGTCGTCCGGGACAGCCGCATCACCGGCGCGGTCAACGCCGCCGGGGCGCGGGCCGTGCAGATCTTCGGCGCCACGGTGGTCGGCGCGACCCGGCTCACCGGCACCACCCGGGACGTGACGATCGCCGGCAGCACCTTCAAGGGCGCGCTGACCCTGCGCGACAACACCCAGGTGACGGCCAATGAGCGCTACTCCCGGCTGGCCGGCGCCTACGGGCCGATCCTGGCCGGCTCCCGCGTCACCGGCACACTGACCTGCACCGGGAGCAACGCGGCGGTGGCCGACTTCGGGGCCGCCAACCAGGTGCTGGGTGCGGGCATCGGCGACTGTGGAGAGCCGCTGCAGTCCCGCCCGTGATCGACCAGCCTCACCACTGCCCGCACTGCGCCACACCACTGTCCACAGCGGAATTCGCGGAACCGTGGTGTGGCGGGTGCGAGTGGAACCTCGCCCGGATGCCCGTCGCCGAGAACGTCGGCTGGGTACTGCGCCGCATGCTGCGCTGGGACGGCGAGGCCGGCTTCCGGGCCGACCGCGCCCTGGTGCGGTCGGGCGACCTCGAGGCCGGGCGGCCGCACGGGTTCCGGGTGCTGGTGGCGATCTCGGCCGTGTTGCTGGCTGGCAGCTGGTTGCCGGTTCGATCTCGCTGCTCCGGTACGCGACCCATCTCGCGGTCACCGCCGTGGACGCCCGCGACTCCCGCCGCGCCGAGCTGCGCGCCGACGGCATGGCCGTGCGGGCCGCCGGCACCACCGCGGCTCTCGACCTGACCGACACCCTGGCCCTGCTGCCCGGGCTGACCACGTACGTGCAACATCACGTCCCGGCCGACGACCCCGGCTCGCACTGGCGGCGCATGCTCGCCACCGTCCGCGCACGGGAGCTGCCCACCGCCGCGAAACTCCGCCAGCTCTCCCACCGCACGGAGGCGTCCCTGCTGGCCAGCCACCCGGCGCCCGGCCGCCGCCACGACTGGCTCTCCCGCCAGCCCCGGGAGTACCCGCGCGTCACCCTGGACGAGGCCGAGACCGAACAGATCAACCTCGAGCTGCGCCCGTACGGCCGGGAACTGCGCAACCGCCTCGAGAACCAGCACCCGATCTGACCGCTCCGGGCCCGCCCCCGGGCCCGCCGCCCCCTTGGGCCCGGCCCCGCCGCCTCTGGCCCGCCGCCTCCTGGGCCCGCCGCCTCCTGGGCCCGGGCCCGCCGCCCCCGGGCCCGGGCACTCGATCTGGCGCCCAGGTTAGGCCTGCCCCTCGACCGGGGTATGAGGGGGCATGACCGAGTTCGGCCTGCACTGCTCCCATGAACAGATTCCACCCGGCGACCTGCTCGAGGCGGTGATAGCCGCGGAACGCGCCGGTTTCGACGCGGCCATGTGCTCCGACCACTTCTCGCCCTGGAGTGAACGCCAGGGCGAGTCGGCGTTCGCCTGGTCGTGGCTGGGCGCCGCGCTCCAGGCCACCAACCTGTCCTTCGGCGTGGTGAACGCACCCGGCCAGCGCTACCACCCCGCGATCATCGCCCAGGCCATCGGCACCCTGGCCAGCATGTATCCGGGCCGCTTCTGGGCCGCCCTGGGCACCGGCGAGTACAGCAACGAGCACATCACCGGCGAGGCGTGGCCGCGCAAGGAGGTCCGCAACGCCCGCCTGCGCGAGAGCGTCGACGTGATCCGTGACCTGCTGAACGGCGAGGAGGTGTCCCGCGACGGCCTGGTCAAGGTCGACCGGGCCCGCCTCTGGACCAGACCGGCCGAGGCGCCGCCGTTGATCGGCGCCGCGGTCAGCACGGCCACCGCCCGCTGGTGCGCCGAGTGGGCCGACGGCCTGGTCACGGTCAACGCCCCCGACGACCACCTGCGCGAGATGATCGCCGCCTACCGCGACGCCGGCGGCCGGGGCCCGGTCTGCCTGCAGGTGCACCTGAGCTGGGCGCCGACCCAGCAGGAGGCCGAGTCGATCGCCCACGACCAGTGGCGCGGCAACATCTTCCCGCCGCCCATCTGCTGGGACCTGGCCACCGCCGAGGAGTTCGACATCGTCGCCGACCAGGTCACCGTCGACCAGGTCGCGAAGGTCGTCAACATCTCGGCCGACCTGGAACAGCACACGGCCTGGCTGCGCAACTACATCGACCTGGGCTTCGACCGCCTCTACCTGCACCACGTGGGCCAGGACCTGCGCCCGTTCATCGAGACCTTCGGCGCCAAGGTCCTCCCGGCGCTCCGCTGACCCCATGGAGCGCGTGCTCTACGTGTTCGTCGCCCTCGTGGGCCTGGCCGCCGCCATCCTGAACCGCCGGGCGGCGGCCCGGGCTTACCCAGCCATGGCGTTCAGGCCTGGGTGGCGGCGGCGCGGCGGGCCGGGCCGTAGGCCGTGAAGGCGATCAGGCCGGCCAGGGCGAGCACCGCCGCGGTGATGGCGGCCGGGCGGCTGCCGGGCGGCTGGTGCTGCCAGGTGGCCACGACGGCCGGCAGCGGGGACGGCTGCGGGAAGATGGCCACGCCCAGGGTCCAGATCAGCGGCAGGAACCACGATCGGGCCGGGCCGACGAGCGCCGCGCCCAGGGCGATCAGCCCGAGCACACCGGCCGCGTCGCGGAGCACGAAGAGCGGCGGGCCGAACCGGGCGCCCGTGGCCAGCGTGGCCAGCACGAGGGCCACGGTCACGCCCAGCGCGAGGATCAGATGGGTGGCCCGGCGCCGGGGCCACCGGACGGCGGCGGTGCGCTCGAGTTCGTCGTCGGGCCCGTTCAGCGTGTGGGCGAAGCAGGCGGCCGCGATCAGCACGGTCAGGATGACGACCGTCGAGTTGGCGTCGCGGTCGTCGGAGGCGAGCTGCCAGATCCCCCACATCAGGGCGGTGCCGCCCGCGGCCACGACCAGCGCCAGAGGCACTCGCCGCGACCGCAGGTACAGCGTCAGGAACCTCACGGCGCCTTCACCGGGCCGAGCGTGATCGTCTGCTTGCAGGTGACCACGGCCTCGCGCAGGGCCGTCACCCGGGCCAGGGCCTCCCGTTCCGGCAGCTTCCGCAGGTCGTTCCAGAGCGCGATGGCTTCCTGGTTGGTCTCCGGCGACTCCTCGGGCTCGGCCACCGGCTCGACCCCGGACAGCCACGACCCGGCCGCCCGCGCGACCTCGTCCGGGGCGCCGCCGTGCTCGCAGCCGAGCCCGTCGGCGCCGGCCGCGTCGAGCATCCGGGGCACCACCAGGCCGGGCCAGGCGAGATGACCCTCGCGGTCGACGGTGATCGGGATCGTCACGATCTCGGGCCCGTGCGTCGGTCGCGGGGCGTCCTTCTCGAAGTACGTGACCGTCTTCTCCTCGGCCGCGGTCGGCGCGCCGGGGACCTTGGCCAGCAGCGCGAGCGCCTGACGAGCCTTCGGCACGACCTCGGGCAGCAGCCCCTCGTGCACCCGGCTCACGCACACCCGCGGCAGGTCCGGGGCGCACACCAGCTCCTGGGCGACCCGGTCGGTGGCGGGATAGACGTAGTCGTCGCCGTGCGGCATGACCACCACGCCCAGACCGAGCCCGAGCAACGCGGGCAGCAGCGCGGTCAGGCGGGCCCGCGGGCTCCCGGCCGCCAGCAGCACGACCGCGGCCACCGCGAGCCCGGCCAGGAAGACGGCCTGTCCGGCGCTGACCCGGCCGGAGATCGTCTGGAAGTCGTGGAACGAACCCATGTCGGCCATCGGCGAGATCAGCGCGCCGAGCCACTCCTCCAGCGCGAACGGCAGGAAGGCCAGGTAGGCCAGCGCGCCGACGCCGAGCAGCGGCGCGGTCACCGGCGACGGCAGCAGCCGGCCGACCGCCATGCCGAGCCAGGCGGCCGCGATGACCGACAGCACGCCGACCGCGGCCACCGCGAAGGCGGCCGCCGGCAGGTAGCGGGCGGTGTCCCAGATCCACGGCGCGGCGACCGCGATCATCAGCAGGTAGCCGGCCACGACCGAGATGCCCACGGCGCCGAGCGTCGGCACGACCCGCTGGAAGCGCGGCCGGGCCGTGCTGGCGAACAGCTCGTCGACCTTGGACCGGTGCTCGCGGCGGGCCTGGTAGGCCCCGGCGCTGATCGCGAGCGGCCACAGCAGCACGAGATATTCGCGCTGGACCATCATCAGTTCCATCCAGCTCGACGACCAGCGCTGGGGCGCCGCGTACAGCATGATCGCGCCGACCACCACCACCATGACGATGGTGGCGATCCCGAACGAGCGGCGCAGTTCGATACGCAGGATGCGGCTCATCGGGCGACCTCCCCACGGTGCCGGCGCAGCAGGGACGAGTAGCCACGCTCGGCCGGGCTGTCCCCGGCCCCGCCGTGGTCGCCGTAGGCCACCAGTTCGTCGGGCGTGCCCTGGAAGACCAGCCGCCCCTCGTTGATCAGGACCACGTCGCTGCACGCCACCGCCACGTCTTCGACCAGATGGGTGGAGACCAGCACGCAGCTGTTCACCCCCAGGTCGCGGATCAGCTCACGGAAGTCGAGCCGCTGTTCCGGGTCGAGGCCGACGGTCGGCTCGTCGAGCAGCAGGACCTCGGGGTCGTTCACGATCGCCTGGGCGATGCCGGCCCGGCGCTGCATGCCACCGGACAATGTCTTCATCCGCGCGTTCGCCTTGCCCGACAGCCCGACCCGGTCGATGGCTCGTTGCACCGCCCCGGGTATCGCGGCTTTCGGCATCTCTTTGAGCCAGGCCATGTATTCGATGAACTCACGCACCGTGAAGCGCGGGTAGAACCCGAACTGCTGGGGCAGGTAGCCGATCCCCCGGCGCACCCGGCGCAGGTCGGTGTGGCCGTCGGCGGCCTGGCCGAGCAGCGTCAGCCGCCCGCCGGCCGGTTTCACCACGGTGGCCAGCGCCCGCATCAGCGTGGTCTTGCCGGCGCCGTTCGGGCCGAGGAGCCCGTGCACGCCCGTGCCCAGGGCCAGGTCGAGCCCGTCGACGGCGAGGTGCCGCCCGGCGCGTACCCGGAGCTCCTCGGCGTGGACAGCCCAGGCGTACCCGGTCGGGGCCGTCTCGGCCGCACTCACCGCGCGCATCATCGATCCTCCAGTGATTCAGTCGGTGCTGGACAGGCGCCGGAAACTGTCGGCGCGAGTGAGGGCGAAACCCGCCGTGGCGACGGTGACGAGCACCCAGACGCCGAGGCTGGACGGGCGCAGCAGGACCGGCAGGTCTTCGGTGATCAGGCTGGGGGTGAGCACGGCGAGCACCCAGGCCCCGGCCAGCCCGATCGCGGCCCGGCGGACACCGACGAGGGCGCCCAGCGCCATCGTGGCGGCGGTGAAGGCCAGGCACGGCACCAGCGTGAGCGCCAGCGACGTCCCGGCCCGGAGACCCACCAGGGCGAGCAGCGGAACGACCAGAGCCAGCACGCCGAGCGTCCGCCGCAACAGCATGGACAGCCCCGCGGCCGGGGTTCCGGCGACCAGTTCCCACGCCGGGTCGCGCCGCCGGCTCCAGGACGCCGCCACCGCGGGCAGCGGCGCCACCGGCGCGACCAGGAGCACCAGCGACGGAAGGGCGGGCAGAGCCGACTCGAGAGTCAGCGCGGTGAGCAGCAGCCCGGCCGTCATCGACAGCCAGGGCAGCAGCGACCACACCACCCAGCGCCGGCGCACGGCCGACCAGCTGTGGGGCCGACGGACCGGCGGCGGGCCGGTCGCGATCTCACGGTCGACCCCGGCGGCCACCCGGTCGAGCAGGGTCTGGGTGCCGGCGGGCGCACCGCCCGCCACCCGTGCCCGGCACTCCGGGCAACTCTCCAGGTGGACCTCGACCGACCAGAGCGTGGCCTCGTCGATCGCGGTGTCGCCCTCGGCGTAGCGGGCGATCACCGCCGGCTCGGGGTGCTGGGTCATGACAGCGCCTCCCGCATCGCGATCCGGGCCCGGCGGGCGCGGGTCTTGACCGTGCCTTCCGGGACGTTGAGCAGCAGCGCGGTGTCACGCACCGACAGCCCGTCGAGGACCATGGCCCGCAGCACCTCACGCAGCTCGGGCGGCAGCTCGAGCAGCGCCCGCTCCATCTCGTGACCGACCCGGCCGGCCAGCACCTCGTCCTCGGCGGCGGGCGCGGTCGTCTCGGTCATCGGCACCGGCGGGACCTGCGCCTGCCGGGCGCGCCGGCGGAACGCGTCGATCAGCCGGTTGGCCGCGATGGACCACAGCCACCCCACGGCGCTGCCCTCGGCCGCCTGCCCGGCGAAACTGCCGGCCGCCCGCCACACCGCCAGGTAGGTCTCCTGGAGCACGTCGGCGACCACGTCTTCGTCGGCGCACCGCCGGCGAAGACGCACGGCGAGCCACGGCGACGTGCGCCGGTAGAACTCGTCGAACGCCTGCCGGTCGCCCGCCGCGGTGCGGCGGACCAGCTCGGCTTCGTCCAGGCTTCCTCTCACATCAGGCAAGACGATCGAGAGCGCGCGATGGTTCTCGGGAAGATGTGAGCTGCGTCACGACTAGGACCGGTGGTGCCGCTTCACGTAGGTGTAGCCGGGCTCCAGCGGCTCGCCGTGCAGCGTCGCCTGCTTCTCCGACGCGTGCGCCCCCGGCGGCAGCTTGCGTACGAAACCGTTCACCCAGTGCTCGGCCCGGTCGTCGCCCTCGGCCGGCACCGGCTCGACCATCGGCGCGTAGAACAGCATCTCCGCGGTCTTCTGCCCGGCCACCGCCGGGTACGAGGGATAGCCGGACGAGTCGACACTTCCGGTGACCCGGGTCAGGTAGCCCTCCCGGGTCAGCTGCTCGAGCGCGTTGTCCAGCAGGAACGTGCCGCGCCGGCCCCGGCCCAGCCCGGCCTCCTTGGCCACGGCGGAGACGGGCAGGGCGGCGCTGCCGTCCTCGAAGACCCGGCCGGAACGACGGACGGCGTGCAGCACCTTGCCCCGGTTGGAGGTGCCGGAATCGAACTCCCGGGTGACCACCTTGGCGTCGTACTCATGGAAGTAGTCGAGACCATCCACCCGCACCGGCTCGTCCAGCGGCGTGGTCCGCACCGCCACCTGGTCCTTCCCCACCGGCCAGGTGACCGTCACCAGCACGCCCGGCCGCATGTCGTCCGGCCACTCGAGCCCGGTGAGCTGCCACTCGACGTCCTCCCGGAGCTCGGCGGGGAACGAGGCCCGGATCGGGCTGACGCCTCGCCACCGGTGCTCGAGGACCACGGTCATCTCGGAGCGGTCGCGCAGTTCCTCGGGCACGGCGCACACGCCGTCGGAGAGGTCCGCCCGCCACAACGCGAGCCGTCGGGTCACCGTACGCATGCCGAGAATCTAGAGGATCGGCTTGCCCCCGGTGACCGGGACGACGGCGCCGGAGATGTAACTGGCCTCGTCCGAGGCGAGCAGCACGTAGACCGGCGCGCACTCCTTCGGCTCGCCGGCCCGCCCGAGCGGCGTGTTCTTACCGAACTCGGCGACCTGCTCCGGCGGCATCGTCGACGGGATCAGCGGCGTCCAGATCGGGCCGGGCGCGACCGCGTTCACCCGGATGCCACGGTCGCCCAGCAGCTGCGCGAGCCCGGCGGTGAAGTTGGCGATCGCGCCCTTCGTGGTGGCGTACGGCAGCAGCGTGGGTTTGGGTTGATCGAAGTTGACCGAGCTGGTGTTGATGATCGACGCGCCCTCGCCGAGATGGGGCATGGCCGCCTTGACCAGCCGGAACATCGCGTGGATGTTGACGTCGAAGGTGTGCTCCCACTCGTCCTCGGTGATCTCTTCGACGCTTTCCCGGGTCATCTGGTAGGCGGCGTTGTTGACCAGCACGTCGATCCCGCCGAGTTCGGTCACCGCCGTCTCGACCAGCGACCGGCACTGTTCCGGATCGGCCAGGTCGCCGCCGGCCAGCACGGCCTTGCGCCCGGCGGCCTCGACCAGCTTGGCGGTCTCGCGGGCGTCGTCGTCCTCGTTCAGGTACGCGATGACCACGTCGGCGCCTTCCCGGGCGAACGCGATCGCCGCCGCGCGCCCGATGCCGCTGTCCGCGCCGGTGATCACGGTCCGCTTGCCCGCCAGCCGGCCCGACCCGCGGTAGCTGTCCTCGCCGTGGTCCGGCTTGCGGTTCATCGCCCCGAGAGTGCCCGGCGGTTGCTGCTGCGGCTCGTTCGACTGGTCAGTAGACATCTTCGCCGCATTCCCGGCGGGAGCGGCGTGAAACGTCAGTACGCCTGAACGAGTTCCCAGACCACGCTGCGGCCGGCGTGCGCGGGCATCGCCTGACCCTTCTGCATCGGCGTGCTCGACGTCGTGACCTTGATGACGCGCCACACGCCGCTCTGAGTGCACACGTCGCCGGTACGCAGTCTCGTACCCAAAGCGACTCGCATGCCGGCCCCCCAATAGTCACCACTGACTCAGCCAACATGGATCTGCAATTTGCACATCGCAAGTCCGCCACGCCTGCGGACGGTAGGGAAGAGACGTCATTCAGTCACAAATCGCCCACCAATCACCCCCACTGACCTGCCCGAACTCAACCTTTCGGCCAGCCGCGAAAACCGAACGGTCACGTTTGCATCATGACAACTTCTGGGGGCTACCGGTACGGGCCGAGCGGGATCGCCGCGGCCATCGCGGCCATGCCGGCGTCGTTCGGATGAAGGCCGTCACCGCTGTTGTACACCGGCCGCAGCCGCAGCGGATCGGCCGGATCACGCACCGCCGCGTCGAAGTCGATCACCCCGTCGTACTCCCCCGAGGTGCGGATCCACCGGTTCACCGCGGCCCGCTTACGCTCGTTCGCGGCCGACCAGAAGCCCAGCCCGTCACCGCGGAACGGCAGGATCGTCGCGCCGTAGGCCCGGATGCCCGCGCTGTGGGCGCGCGCGATCAGCTGCCGGTGCCCGCCGATCAGATCGTCGGCGCTGACCACTTCGGACGGTGGCGCCGAGGTGCCCGGGTGGCCGAGATCGTTCACGCCGAGCAGGGCGATCAGATGCGCGGCGCCGGGCTGGGCGAGCACGTCGCGGTCGAAGCGGCGCAGGGCCGACTGCCCGAAGTACGCCGCGTACGCCTCGGCCGGACCGCCGGCCGGCGGATTGGGGTCGTGCAGCAGCCGGTTGCCGGCGATGCCGACGTTGGCCACGCCGTACGGTCGCCCGGCGGCGCGCAGCCGGGCGGCGAACAGGTCGGGCCACCGGTGGTTGGCGTTGGTCCGCGTGATCGCGCCGTTGGTGATCGAGTCGCCGAGGGTCACGATCGACGATCCCCGGGTACGCACGGCGACCCCGCTGAGGAAGAGCACCTGCCCGATCGTCTCGGCCGGCGTCACCGACGCGGCGCCGGTGACGTCGCCGGCGGCGATCACGTTGTCCTGGTAGGAGAACGCGAACAGCGTGGTGACCGGGGTCCGCTCGGGCAGGTAGAGGCTGACCACCAGGTCGGCGCCGGCCGGGACGACCAGGTCGACCGGGTCGCTGACCGCGGGCGTGCCGGCCGGCAGCGTGACGGCTCCCCGGCCGGAGAACGTCACCCGGCGGCCGGTTCCGCGGGCTACGTCCGTACTCGCGCCGTCGCCGGAGCGCAACCCCACGCGGACCTCGCCGATCCGCAGCGGCGTCTCCCCGAACTCGTTGGTGACGCGCACACGCACCTGGTCGCCGCCGATGCTGGCGTGCGCGACGTGCCGCACGGTCTGATCCTGGAGCACGCGCGGCTCGCCCGGCGGGATGGTGGTGGGTGGAGCGGCCCAGGTGGCGACCCAGGTATTGGCGCTGTTCGCGGTCTTTTCGGTCTTCTCGGTCCTCGAGGGATTCGCCAGCGGGACGAACCCCGTGGCGGCGGTTCCGGCCAGCAGTGCGCGACGCGTAGCCATCAGCGAAACTTTCGGCAATCGTTCGGACAGATCCTCGTAACGTAAGGCGGGCCCGTAGCCCAGTCAAGGAGCGTGTATTGATCAACATCACCCTCTTGACCGTACTGAGCAGGCGGCCTATGTTTCCGGCATTCTCGCGGAAGTTTCAGGAGGATCCCCATGAGACGTACGCTCGCTGTCGCGACCCTGTTGCTGTTGCTCCTGCCCACCACCGCGGCCCAGGCCGCCGCCCCGGACACGCTGCGGGCCGCGGCCCACGGCGCCGGAATCAAGATCGGCACCGCGGTGGACATGTCCGCCCTCGACTCCGACCCCCGGTACCGCGACCTGGTGGCGGCCGAGTTCTCCACGGTGACCGCCGAGAACGTGATGAAGTGGGAGGCGCTCGAACCCACCCGCGGGACGCACAACTACGAGCCGGCCGACCGGCTGGTCCGGTTCGCCCGCCAGCACAATCAGAAGCTGCGCGGCCACGTGCTGGTGTGGCACAGCCAGAACCCGGCGTGGCTGACCGAGGGCGACTTCTCCGCCGCCGAGCTGCGCCAGATCCTGCGCGAGCACATCACCGAGACCGTGACCCACTTCAAGGGTCAGGTGTGGCACTGGGACGTGGTCAACGAAATCTTCAACGACGACGGCACCTGGCGCGACACCATCTGGTACCGCACCCTCGGGCCGTCCTTCGTGGCCGACGCCTTCCGCTGGGCGCACCGCGCCGACCCGGCCGCCAAGCTCTACCTGAACGACTACAACAACGAGGGTCTCAGCCCGAAGAGCGACGCCTACTACGCCCTGGTACAGCAGCTCAAGGCTCAGGGCGTTCCGGTTCAGGGGTACGGCGTGCAGGGCCACCTGGCGACCCAGTACGGCGTGCCGCAGACCACCCTGGAGAACCTGCGCCGCTTCGAACGGCTCGGGCTGGACACCGCCTTCACCGAGGTCGACGTCCGCATCCCGCTGCCCGCCGACAGCGCCGAGGTCCAGGCCCAGGCGCAGGGCTTCACCACGCTCCTGCAGGCCTGCCTGCTCGCGTCACGCTGCGTCTCGTACACCCTGTGGGGTTTCACCGACCGTTACAACTGGGTCCCGGGCGTGTTCGACGGCGAGGGAGAGGCCACTCCGCTCACCGTCGACTACGAACGCAAGCCGGCGTATCGCAGCATCCGCGACACGCTGCGGCTCGCGTCCTGACTCAGTCGCCCTTGACGTTGACGATCTGGCGGAGGGTGTGCCGCACCTCCACCAGGTCGTCCGCGTCCTGCATGACGACGTCGATCGGCTTGTAGGCCTGCGGGATCTCGTCCAGGAACGCGTCCGTGTCCCGGTACTCGATCCCCTTCATCGCCTCGCGCAGCTGCTCGCGGGTGAAGGTCTTACGAGCCTTCGAGCGCGAGTACGACCGGCCGGCGCCGTGCGGCGACGAGTTCAGTGACACCGGGTTGCCCTTGCCGACCACCACGTAGGACGCGTCGCCCATCGAGCCCGGGATCAGGCCCGGCGTACCCTTCGCCGCGTTGATCGCGCCCTTGCGCGACAGCCACACCGTCTTGCCGAAATGCTTCTCCTGCTCGGTGTAGTTGTGGTGGCACTGCACCCGCTCGAGCTCACGGACCGGCTCGCCCATGAAGTCGGCCAGGCAGCCGATCACCCGGTCCATCATCTCGTCGCGGTTGGCCAGCGCGAAGTTCTGCGCCCACCGCAGCTGACGGATGTACGCCCAGAACTCGTCGGTGCCCTCGGCCAGGTAGGCCAGGTCGGGGTCGGGCAGGTCGATCCACCAGCGCTTCATCGCCTCCTGCGCGACCTTGATGTGATGCTGGGCGATCTTGTTGCCGACGCCCCGCGAACCCGAGTGCAGGAACAGCCAGACGGCGCCCTTCTCGTCCACCGACACCTCGATGAAGTGGTTGCCCGACCCGAGCGTGCCCAGCTGCAGCTTCCAGTTGCCCGCGTACCTGGCCGGATCGAAGCCGGCCTTCTCGGCCTCGGCGGTGAGCCGCTCGGTCCGCTCGTTGGCCGACGCGGTCAGCTTGGTGTTGTAGCTGCCCGCCGACAGCGGAACCTCCCGCTCGATGGCGTTACGCAGCGTGGCCAGATCGGGCCGCAGATCCTCCCGCCCGAACTGCGTCCGCACCGCCGCCATGCCGCAGCCGATGTCGACGCCGACGGCCGCCGGGATGATCGCGCCCAGGGTCGGGATCACCGAGCCGACCGTCGCACCCTTGCCCAGGTGAGCATCCGGCATCAGGGCGATGTGCGGGTGGATGAACGGCAGGCGCGAGGCCTTCTCGGCCTGCTTGAGGGTCTCGTCCTCGAGCAGGCTCGCCCAGTTCATCAGCCGCTCGTTGATCTGCTGCATGCCGATCACGGTAAGCGATCGAACCCCGGGGTGTCGCTCGATAAACCGCGGCCCGCCCGGGTTCGACGGGCCGCGGTTTATCGGAGCGCTTTCCGGAAGCTCACGCTTTCAGGAAGCCTCCCGCTTTCAGGAAGCCTCCCGCTTTCAGGAAGCCTCCCGCTTTCAGGAAGCCTCGCGCTTGAGGGTGAAGGTGAAGTCGTCCGAGAGCCGGCTCCTGAGCCGTACCGCCGAGACGAGTTTCCCGTCGTCGATCAGCCGCTCCACCTCGGCCCGGGAGAGCCCGCACCCGGCGGCGATCAACCGCACCGGCCGGATCGGGATCCGCGCCTCGAACCGCACCGACACCTCGATCCCCTCACCGTCCGGATGATCCGGTCCGCCGGTGTCGAGCCGCCAGGCGCCGTCCCAGTCCAGGGCGAAGCGTTCCTGCAGCAGCTCCGCAATCAGTCCCCGATCGTTGTGATGCAGCTTGTCCAGCACTTCAGGTGGGATGGAGCGGACGTTCACCCGCTCCAGCACGGCCAGCTTCGCCGTGACTCCGCAACCCTCGCAGAGCACGAGAAGCCAGGCGTCGAGCAGCTTGTGGTTGGCGTTGACCCGGAACTTGCCGCTCGCCCGGAAACGCTCGGCCGCACACACATGGCAGCGGCGCCGGACGAGAGGCAGACGGGTGGGCACGACGGCCCAGATCTTGAGCACAGAGGTACACCGATTCCAGTGAGAAAGTCCGCAGCAGGAAGTAACGCGGCGCTCAGAGCGCGACGCGCGTCAGAACAGCTCGGGGGTTCTCACACGACGTACAACGGCAGGCCTCTCACCCGGCGACTCGGTTCGCCCGGACGCTAACCGCGCGGACCGGCGTCGCGCCACCGGTTTTCGAACGCCGGCTCAGCGCCGGATCGTGGTCAGCAGCAAGGACACGGCGACCAGCGTCGCGGCCACGATCGCGGTCGGAGCGGCACCCGACTGCAGGGTCCAGCCGCCCACCCAGGCGCCGGAGGCGATGCCGATGTTGACGGTCGCGTTGACCACGGCCGGTCCCACGTCGGGGATCGCGCTCGACCGCAGGGCCGCGGTGTTCAGGAGCGTGGGCACGGCACCGAAGGCGGCACCCCAGACGAGCACGGCGATTGTCGTTCCCGTGCTGCTCCGGGTCAGCGCGGCGACCGCCACGAGCGAGGCCGCGATCATCAGGATGGCCAGCCGCAGGACAAGCGTGCCCTCGTCGCGATCGGCGGCCTGGCCCCGCACCTGACCGACCGCCCCGCCGCCCTGGGCAACGAAGCCCCCAGACCGGCGTCGCCGAACAGGTCTGGTCCCACCTTTAGACAGCTCCCAAGGGTGAAGGCCCGGCCATCCGCGCCGCCCGGACCACGCCGGCGCCCGCCCTGGTCGCGGCCGGCCTTCGCGTCGGTGCCCCACCCCAGCCGTCGGCACCCGCACTCGGGCTCGGTGTCCGCCCGCGCGCTGATCAGGGGGAGAGCTGGGGTGAGTGGCGGCAATGGGGGTGAGTGGGCAGCGCGGGCCCAGGAGGCCGGAGGGTCTCCGGCGCCGCGATGCCGTGCTGTCCTACCACCGCACGTGGCAGTGGTGGCCCTGACGACGTTCGGGGCGGCGCTCAGAACAAGGGGTTTCGGAGGGTGACCCCTCACGCAGAATGAAGGGTGCGCGGCTCCGTTCTGGCCGGTCACGGCCTTGGAGTCGCGCACCCGGCCTCGGCGGGAGCTGCGGTCAGCACCACCCACCCAGCTACGACATCAAGCTCTTGATCTGGATGGGAAACGGCTCACATGTGGACGGGGGCGGTGCCGGGGATCTGCTTGGCCAGGCCTCGGCGCGCCCGCTCGGCCTTGATGGCGGTGTCGACCACGTCGAAGATGGCGGTGAACGCGACCGACGCGATGACTGTCCAGGTCAGCCAGTTCAGGGGGTTCGGGCTGGATGAGTCGAGCCGCGTGATGAACTCCGGGTTGAAGAAGCGCTCGGACGCCAGCAGCCAGATCAGCGGGCCGGCGGACAGCAGCGCCAGCAGCGCGTTGACCGCTGTGACGGTGTGCGTCCAGGCGCCGCGCCGGAAGAGCCAGAGGGCGTAGACGCATTCCAGGAGCAGGATCACGATCAGGTACGGCCACCAGAACGACCAGCCGGCCGGGTCGAGGACCGGCACCTCGGTGAACGCGAACGGCTGGAGCACCAGGCCGACGATCAGCAGCACCGGCCAGACCAGGTTGGCCGCGAGCTGGCCACTGGTCAGGAAGCCGGGCTCGTACTTGGGCAGGTCGTCGAGCGTCCACCCGGTCTTGAGCGGCAGCTTGTCGACGCCGGTGCGCTCGAGGAGGGCGAACACGCCGGTGGTCCAGAAGGCCAGGTGGGCGGCGGTGGTGATCGCGGCGCTGACGGCTGTGCCGATGACGTCGCCGAAGGTGGCGTCGTCGAGCACCTGCACGACGACCGAGACCACGACGACGATCGGCAGCACGGTGGCGAAGAACAGGGTGATCAGGCGCCGCCAGACCGGGAACAGCTCGGGCCCGATCAGGTATTGCGGCCGGTCGGCGTACCCGTCGGCCAGCCGGTCGGGGTCGCCCAGTTCGCGCAGCGTGGCCTCGGTGGCGGCGTCGGCCGTCTCGCCGGCCTCGACCCGGGCCTCGACGGCGTCGGCGATGCTGGCGCGCAGCTCACGGTCGATGTCGGGGCGCTGCCGCTCGGGCACCCGGCGCAGCACCGTGAAAACGTAGCGGTCGATGAGCGTGGTCATGACTTCCTCCCCGTGCCGGCGTGCTTGTCCAGGTCGTTGATGGCACGGTCGAGCCGCGCCCATTCGTCACGCAGCGCCGACGCCAGCGCCTCACCCTGCTCGGTGGTCGTGTAGAACTTGCGCGGCCGCGCCTCGTCGGTGTTCCACGAGCTGGTCAGCAGGCCCTGCGTCTCGAGCCGCCGCAGCAGCGGGTAGAGCGTGTTGGCCTCGACCTCGAACCCCGCCCGGCTCAGCGTCTCGAGCAGCGAGTAGCCGTAACCGGGCGCCCGCAGCACGGTCAGGCTCGCCACGACAACGGTCCCCCGCCGCAGCTCCTGCAGATGCCCCGCCAGCGTCGCGTCCATTGTCATGATGAACACTATACCGTGTGAGGCACACTAATGCATAGCCCCACTTCGACGACCAAGATCAAGAGCTTGATGTCGTAGCCGGGTGGGGCGTACAAACCGTCGCTCCCGCCGGGGCCGGTCACGCGGCTCCTGGCCGCTGGCGCGTCCAAACCAGAGCCGCGCGACCTTCATTCTGCGTAAGCGGTCACCCTCCGGCGCTACGCGCCAAAAGCACCCGGGTCGGCAGAAACGGCCAACAGCTCGCCGACTCAGACAGTCTCCCGGACAGTGGTAGGTCAGAACGGCATCGCGACCCCAAACACCGTCCGGACCTACCACCGCCACGAACAGCGGTGGGCCAGCACGGAATCGCGGCCGTCAGGACCCCACCACCGTTGCCCGGGCAGCGACAGTGAGCGGCGGCAGGGAGGGTGAGCGGGCAGCCCGGGCGCCTGGCAACCCAGCCCTGCCCGACGACCAGCACGAGAAAAGGGCGCGAGAGCGGGCAGCGACGTTCGCCCGGCAGCTCCGTCGGAGCATGGTTCAGTGCTGGATCAGGCCACCGACCGGAACCGACGAAACGTGGCCGGTCGGCGGCAGGGTCCGGGCCAGGGAGAGGCCGACGTCAACGAGGGAAGACCGGCGCAGGCCGGCCACCTCAGTGAGCAAGATCCAGGCCGGCTCGGTGGTGGCGCCGTTGGGCTCCGGGCGCAGGGTGCCGCCGGTGATGCGGATCTGGTAGTAAATGCCGACGTTCTGGTGTTCGACGCCGCGCAGGGCCTCAATCGCCGGTATCACCCGGGAGTCGACGCCGAGCAGGCGTTCGACCGCGCCGTCGCAGCCGGTTTCCTCGGCCAGTTCGCGGATCACCGCGTCGAACGGGTCTTCGGCCGGCTCGACCTGGCCACCGGGCAGCGTCCAGTGGGTTGCGCAGCGGGTCAGCAGCACCCGCTCACCCTCCACGCACACGGCGTAGGCCGCCAGGCGGAACGTCACTCGTTCACCGCGGTGTGCATCGGGCCGCCCAGCCACGTGGTCGCGTCGGTCAGGGCGCCGGCCAGGTCGAAGTCATGGTCGCTCTCGTCCGTGTAAACCCGGTGCAGGTTGAGGACGATCCGCTCGGCGTCCGGCCAGGAGGCGAAGGGGCCCAGGTCGGCGCCGCGGGCCGCCTCCAGCGGGGAGACGCCCCGGGCCAGGCCGGCGCGGCCGATCGACAGGGCGAGCTCGTAGTAGCGCCGATGGTCGTCCAGGACCCGGGTGATGTCCGTGGCGCCGCGCAGCACGGGACCGTGCCCGGGGACCAGGACCGACGGCGCGAAGGCGGCGATCCAGTCGAGGGCGGCCAGGGCGCCGGGCACGGAGCCCATGAAGACCAGCGGGGTGAGGCCGGCGAAGACCAGGTCGCCGGCGAACAGCACGCCGTCGTCGGGGAGCCAGGCGATCAGGTCGCCGGTGGTGTGGGCGGGGCCGCCGGGATGGCGCAGTTCGACCCGCCGGCCGCCGGCGTGCAGGGTGAGGCCGCCGGCCACGGTCACGTCGGGGAGGCGCCGGGCGACCGGGCCCCAGTCTGGCACCGGCGTCCAGAACGGCGGGCACCCGTCGATCACCGGGTCGGTCCGCAGGCCCTCGCGCATCCGCTCGTGGCCGATGATCACCGTGGTGGCGGGGAGCAGGCTGTTCCCGTACGTGTGATCGCCGTGTTGATGGGTGTTGACCGCGTAGCGGACCGGGCCGAGGCCGGCGATCGCGTCGAGGAACCGCCGGGTCCGCGCCGCCGTGGCGCAGGTGTCGATGACCAGCACCGCGTCCTCGCCGGCGACGACGCCGGCGTTGTTGAGCCACCAGGTCCCGTCCGGCTGGACCCACGCGTAGGTCTGGGCGCCGATCTGCTGGAGCATGTCAGGCCGCGCAGCCGACGCAGGTGCGGGCGTGGGGGCGCGCCTCGAGGCGGTCGGGCGGGATCGGTTGGCCGCAGGTCTCGCAGACGCCGTAGCTGCCGGCGCCGACCCGGGACAGCGCGTCGTCGAGGTCGCGCAGGCGGCGGCGGGCCGCGGCGAGGACGGCGGTCAGCTGGGCCCGCTCGTACGCGATCGTGCTGCCTTCGGGGTCGTGCTCGTCGTCGACGTTCGAGTCCTGGGACGCCTCGAAGAGGGCGCGCAGGCTCTGGTCGAGTTCGCGTACCTCGGTCTCGGCCTCGTCGCGGAGCCGCCTCAGCTCGTCCATGGTCTGTCCACGATAAGGCCCGCGGGATATAAACCAGGGATGAGTCTTCCTCGGAGTTCCCCGGCCGAGCAGGGTGTTGACGCCCGCGGCATCGACGCGTTCCTGGCCGCGCTGGAGCCGCTGCCCGAGGTCGAGACGCACAGCCTGATGGTGGTCAAGAACGGTCACGTGGTCGCGGAGCGCTGGTGGCGCCCGTACGGGCCGGACCGGCCCCATCTGCTCTACTCGCTGTCCAAGAGCTTCACCTCGACGGCGCTGGGCTTCGCGGTGGCCGAGGGGCTGGTCGACGTCGACGCGACCGTGCTGTCGTACTTCCCGGAGTGGGACGGCCTGGTCACCGACGAGCGCAGCCGCCGGATCCGGGTGCGTGACGTGGCCGCGATGGCGTCGGGGCACGCCGGCGAGACCATCGACGAGGCGCTGGCCAAGGGTGACGGCGACATGGTGCTGGGCATGCTGCTGCTGCCGCCGGACTACGAGCCGGGCAGCGTCTTCGCCTACAACCAGCCGTGTACGAACGCGTTGTCGGCGATCATCCGGCGGGTCACCGACGGCACGCTCACCGACTTCCTGGCCACCCGGCTGTTTCAACCGCTGGGCATCGACACGTACGGCTGGTGGGTCGACCGCAATGGCCGTGAGCTGGGCTATTCCGGCCTGCACGTGACCACCGAGTCGATCGCCGAGCTGGGCCAGCTCTACCTGGATCAGGGCCGTGACCTGCTCCCGGCCACCTGGGTCGCCGAGGCCACCCGCGCCCACGTGCTCACCGACCAGGGCAACATCGACTCCTCACAGGGGTACGGCTTCCAGTTCTGGCGCAGCCGCCACGGCTACCGGGGCGACGGCGCCTTCGGCCAGCTCATGATCGTGCTGCCCGAGGCGGACGCGGTGGTCGCGCTCACCGGCCAGAGCCCGGACATGCAGGCGGTGATGGACCAGCTCTGGATCCATCTGCTGCCCGCTTTGACGGCGGACGACGGCCCGGCCGGTCCCTGGCCGGCCGAGTGGCCCGAGCTGCCCGGCCCGGTCGACGCGGGCGCCCGACGGGACGAGTGGCCCGACCTGACCGAGCCGTTCGCCACCCCGCCGACGGCGACCTTCGAGCACGACCGGGCGAGCGCCACCCGCCGCGTGCACACCGTCCGGATCACCCCGACCGAGCTGACCCTGGACGACGGCCGCCCGGTGGTCGCCGGGTGGGGCGACACCAGTGGCCCGGTGATCCCGTACTACGCGTGGGACGGCGGCCGGATCCGGGTCGACGTGATCTTCGTGGAGGGCCCGCACCGGCTCCGGCTCACCCTCGACCCGGCGACGAACACGTTCGCCGAGGACTGGCAGACCGAGCCGCTCGGGCCCACGCCGCTGCGCTACCTGCGGATGCCGACCACCTCGACGTAGCGGGAGGGCACCTTGAGCGTGCCGTCGGTGGCCACGTTGGACGAGTCGGCCAGCGCGACGATGTCGTCGTACAGCGCCTTGCCGTTGTCGCCGAGCGCCTCGAACGCCTTCAGCGTCGGGCCGTAGTGCTCCTTGAAGAAGTCGGCGAACCCGGCCGCCGAGGCGAACCGGAACACGAAGTCGCGCGGCGTGATCGTGAGCTCGAAGGAGCCGCCGAGCAGTTCCCGCAGCCGGTCGGGGGAACCCCACAGCGGCGGCGGGCTGATCCCGGGCGGCGGGGGCACGTGCCGGCCGATGGTCTTGAACAGCCCGCCGATGAAGCCGTCGGGCGCCCAGTTGGCCAGCGCGACCGTGCCGCCGGGACGGCAGACCCGGGCCAGCTCGGCCGCCGCGACCTCCTGGTGCGGCGCGAACATCACCCCGACCACGGACAGCACCGCGTCGAACTCGCCGTCGCCGAACGGCAGCGCCTCGGCATCCGCCTCCTGGATCGACAGCGGCAGCCGCTCGGCCATCGCCCGATCAGTGGCCCGGTCGAGCAGCGCCGGCACGTAGTCGGTGGCCAGCACGTCGCAGCCGCAGCGGGCGGCGGCGAGGGACGCGTTGCCGGTGCCGGCGGCCACGTCCAGGACGCGGGCGCCGTAGGACAGGTCGGCCGACTGCACGAGCAGTTCGGCCATCGGATGGATGAGGGCCGCCACGGCGCCGTAGTCGCCGCTCGCCCAGGTCTTCTGCTGCTTCGCCTTGATCCCGTCAAGGGCCAGTGTCGATGTCATGCCGACGACGCTAGGAGGGGCGGCCCCCGCTAGTCATGGGTGGATCTCCCCATCTTGAGAACTGCGGCCGTCCGCGACCGCACGCCGAGCTTGGTGAGGATCGCCGACACGTGGTGATCAACGGTCTTCGCCGAGAGGTGCAGCCGGGCCGCGATCTGCGCGTTGCTCAGACCCTCGCCGATCAGGCCGAGGACCTCCCGCTGCCGCGCGGTCAGCCCGGTGGGGTCGGCCGAGGTCGAAGCCCGAGGCCCCCGGGGTACGCGCAGACCACGGTCCCGCAGGTCACGCCGCAACCGGTCGGCCCGCGCGACCGCACCGAGCCCGTCGAAGACGCGCAAGGCGAAAGCACAGGCGTCGGCGTCACCGTGGGACAGGGCCTCGGCCCGGTCGTACGGGCACCCGCGGGCCTCCCACTCCTCGGCCGCGCCACGCCAGTCCCCGCGGATCAGCAGCCGGTACGGGGTGGCCACCAGGGCCGGCGCCTCGCTCAGCCGCCCGCACCGCCACAGCCAGAACGCCAGCTCACCGGTCATCCACGGCTGCCCGACCGGCTCGACCACCTCGAGCCCGCGCTTGGCCTCGGCCGCCGCCCGGTCCACGTCGCCGGTCAGCCACAGGTGCTCGGCCAGCGCGATCGCCCCGGGCGCGACGAACTGCGTCTCGCCGGTGCCGTGCCCGCGTTCCGCCGCCAGCCGCACGTCGTCGAGCGCGCCCTCCTGGCCGCGCCGGCTGCGGATGGCGCCGCGGACGGCCAGCGACAGCACCAGCGCCCCGCCGGGCATCTCGGTGCCGACGATCGCCTGGTCGGCCAGGTCGCAGGCGGTCGAGAAATCCCCGCGCAGCATGTGCAGCCGGGCCTGATAGCCGAGCAGGTGCCGGGTGTATCCGTCGAGGTCCCGGGCGTGGGTGAAGGACAGCACCCGGTCCAGGGTCTCCGAAGCGGTCGCCAGATCGAGCCAGTCGGTCGCCATGCAGGCCAGGTTGACCAGGGCCCGGGCGGCCGGGTCGTCCGCGCCGATCGCCAGGGCCGAGGCGTGGGCCTCCTCGAGTTCGTCCCGGCCGGTGGGGTAGTTCCGGTACATCCGGGCGGTCCCGATCGCGATCAGCGAATGTGCCGCCGTCGTCACGTCCCCGGTCTCGCGGGCCAGCTCCAGCGCCAGGGTGCCCTGCTCGATCGCCTCGGTGTCCCGGTCGGAGAGCATCAGCAGGCTGGCCCGCTGGCTCTGCGCCGCGGCCAGGCCGGGCCGGTCGGGCAGTCCGGCCAGCACCTCGACGGCGCTCCCGATCGCGGTCATCGCCTCGCCGGTCCGCCCCAGCCACCAGGTCAGCCGGGAGACCCAGCGCAGGTCGTCACCGATGCGCGGCCGGTCACCCAGGGATTCGCGCAGGGCGAGGGCTTCCCGGTACGCGGCCAGCGCGTCCACCGTCAGCCCGCCGTGGTACGCGGCCAGCCCGTACGCCTCCAGCAACCCGGCGCGGCCGGCGACGGCGAACTCCCCGGCCAGCGGCAACGCCGTCGCGTAGTGGGCGGCCGCCTGCCGGTACGCGCCCAACGCGGCCGCCCGCCCGGCCGCCACCGGCGCCCAGCGCAGCACCGCGACCGCGTCCCCGGCGTGGTGGGCGTGGTGCACGAGCCGCGCCGGGTCCACCCCGGACCGCCCGGTCAGCGCGGCCAGCACCTCGGCGTGCAGGGCGGCACGCCGCACCGGCGACAGCGCCTCCTCGACCGCCCGCCGCAGCAGCTCGTGCCGGTACGCGACCCCATCCCCGGCCACGGTCAGCACCCCACCGGCCAGGCATTCCTCGACCGCCTCGGCCCGGCCGCCGAGCAGCGCCGCCTCGGCCCGGGTGGGCAGTACCGCCACCAGCCCCGCGACCTCACGGCCGGCGTCCGACAACGCCGCCAGCCGGGACAGCACCAGATCACGCACCGTGGCCGGGACCCGCTGGTCGGTGGCCAGGACCTCGGTCACCAGCAGCGCGTTCCCGCCCGTCACCTCGTACACGTGGGCGGGCGATCGACCCGCACGCTCCGCGAGGTCGGCGACCGCCGCGACCGACAACGGCTTGAGCGACAGCCGGCGCAGCGCCGGCCGCGGCAGACCCGCCAGGACGGCGCGCAACTGATGGGCCGGGCCGACCTCGTCGTCGCGGTAGGTGAGCACGAGCAGCGCCCGGAACCGCGACAGCCGCCGCCCGAGGAAGGCGACCATGTCCAGCGTGGCCTCGTCGGCCCAGTGCACGTCCTCGACGATCAGCACCGGACGGGCCGCCCGCGGTGGCACGTCGAGCAGGTCGATCAGCGCGTCGAAGACCCGGTCACGTGGCCGGTCGGCGACCAGCTCGCGCAGCGCGCCACCGGCCTGCCGGGCGATGTCGTGCAGCGGGCCGAGCGCACGCGGCGTGAGCAGCGGATCGCAGGCGCCCCAGTAGACCCGGGCCCGCCCGCCCGACCGCTCGGCGAACGCGCCGGCCAGCGCCGACTTGCCCGCGCCGGCCTCGCCGGAGATGACCGCGACGTGTCCGCCGGTGGCGCTGGCGGTCAGCAGATCGTCCAGCGCGGCCAGCGGCGCGGCCCTCTCCAGCAGGTCCATCACGGCCGATGATGGCAGGTCAGCGCCCCGCCGGGCAGTCGCCTTACGGCCGAATCACGCGGTGTTGCCGATACGCGCTCAGAGCAGGGCGCCTGCTCTGAGCGCGTATGGGCAACACCCGCGGTCACGCTGCGTCGTGCAGGATCTCGGCCAGCGCGGCCGGCTGGTCGATCATCGGCCAGTGCGAGCCGGGCAGTTCCCGGAAGTCGCCGACCATGTGCTGGAAGGCCGGCACCGAACCCGACATCGACCGCACGTCGGCCGCGGTGAAGCTGGACATCACGAACATCCGGGGCAGCTTCTCCCACGCTCCGGTGTAGTGCACCGGCGTGGTCGCCGTGGCGACCGGCTGCGGCACGGAGAGCCTGGTCAGACGCTCGTGCTGAACCTTCACCGCGTGTTCCCAGGGCGGCGGTGGCACGTCTTCGGAGGGTGCGGGCGCGCCGGCGTCGAAGTCGGCCTGCGCCATGCCCTCGGGCAACGGTCCGGTGTCGACGAACACCAGCTTGGCGATCCGGTCCGGGATGCGGTCGGCCACGCTCGGCGTCACCACCGCCCCGGCGTAGCTGTGCCCGACCAGCACGACGTCGTCGAGTTCCTCGTACGCGATCAGGTTGAGAACGTCGGTCACATGCGTCTCGAGGCCGGCGCCGCCGAGATGGGCCCGCTCCCCCAGGCCGGTCAGGCTGAGCGCGTGCACGTCGTGGCCGCGTCCGCGCAGGTCGGCGGCGACGTCGCGCCAGGACCAGGCGCCGATCCAGAACCCCGGGACAAGAACGTAGGTCGTCATGATCCCCACGCTAGCCACGATTACGGCCAGATCGTGACCGCAATCAGAGCTGACCGTGGTTCGGCGGCAGGACGTCACCCAGCTCGTACGCGCCGAGGTGGTGGTATTTCCAGTCGATCGGGTCGTGGACGCTGTGCGTGCGCGCGTTGCGCCAGTGCCGGTGCAGGTCCCAGCGCTCGTCCACGGCGCTCGTGCCGCACAGCGCGAACAGCTCGCTCGCCGTCTCGACGGCGACCTCGCCGGCGAAGGCCTTCGCGGCCGCGACGGCGAGCGACCCGCGTGCGGCGGCTTCGGCGTCGGCGGGGACCAGACCGATTCCGTCGAGGGTACGGGCGGAGTCCGCGAGCAGCGCCTCCGCCGCGCGGACCCGGCCGGCCGCCCGCCCGTACCGGTGCAGCACGTGCGGGTCGCCGGCCGCCGAGGTGGCACCGGCCCGCACCGCCTCGGTCGACGGGCGGGCCCGTTCGCGCAGGTAGGCGCGGGTGTCCCGGAGCGCCCCACCGGCGATGCCGGCCTCGATCGCCGCGTGCACGAGCTGGGCCCGGGCGCCGAGCTGCTGGGGCACGGCGAACGCGCCGGCGTAGTCGACGACCAGCTCGGGCTCGACCGGCACGCCCTCGAACCGGGCGGTGCCGCTGATCGTGGCCCGCTGACCCATCACGTTCCAGTCGGTGTCCACGGTGACCCCGGCCTCGTCCCGCCGGACGAAGACCAGCGTGAGCCGGCCCTCCGCGTCCAGGGCGCTGACCGCGATCCAGGCCGCGGTGAGCGCGCCGGTCGTGTAGTACTTCGTCCCGTCGAGCACGCCGGCGGCGTACCGCGTCTTGAGGTCTTGAGCATGCTTGCCGCCGCGCTCGGCCAGCGCGTTGCCGATCCGCCGGCCGGCCAGCACCTCGCCGAACAGCCGCTTGCGGGCATCGGCCGAGCCGTGAACGGCGAGAACGTCGACCAGCAGCCAGTGTCCCTGCGGCACCTGGGCCAGCGCGGGGTCGACGGCGGCGAGCACCCGCACCACCTCGGCCAGCGTCACAGGGCCCAGCCCCGGACCGCCGTCGGTCGCCGGCACCGTGATGCCGAGCAGCCCGGAGTTGTCGAGCACGCCGAGCGCCTCGGCCGGGATCACCGAGGAGCCGGCCCGGTCCCCGTTCCACCACCCCGCCGGCCCAGGCCGCCGCGACCTGTCCGGCGGCGGCAACAGCCTCGTCATGGGTGCTCAGCATGGGCACGGTCCCCTCCCCGGCTCGTGGCGGCGGGTCAGCCTATCGCGCCACACCGGCTGAACTCCGGCCGCGAACCGTCGTCGTCCTCCGCATGGACGAGATGAACCAGGCGATCAACGGGCTGGCCCTGGCCGCGCAGCAGGCCGCGTTGCTGCGGGGCGCGCTGACCTCGGGCTTCCTGACCCACCTCGGCGGGGAGATCGGGGTCGCCGAGCTGGCCGGGCGGACCGGGCTCGGGCCGGGCCGGGTCCGTGACCTCTGCGTCGCCCTGCGCGCGGCCGGCGTGCTGGACTGCGACAACCCGGACCGCTACCGGCTGAGCGGCACCTACGCGCCGCTGCTGCGGGACGGCGCCGACGTGCACTACGCGAACCTGCTGGGCAACGTCGCCGTGCGCGAGCGGCTGTACGCGCGGATGTTCACGCCGGAGGGCCCGGACCGGTACGCCGATCTCTCCGCCGCGGACCGGGCGGCGACCGCGGCCGGCTCGTCGGTGGTGCCCTCGACCGCCCTCGCCCGGCAGTCCGTGCGGGCCAGCGTCGAGCAGATCCCGGGGTTCGCCGACGCGCTGTCGGCCGGCGACGTCCGGTATTTGGAGCTGGGCTGCGGACTCAGCGGCCACCTGCTCACCCTGTTGGATCTCTATCCGAGGCTCACCGCGGTCGGCGTCGACCTGGCCGGCGACCTGCTGGAGCTCGCGCGGGCCGACGCCGAAGGCCTCGGGGTGGCCGGCCGCATCCGCTACGTCGAGGAGGACGCCGCGGTCTTCACCGACCCGGAGCCCTTCGACATCGTGTACTGGAGCCAGCTCTTCTTCCCCGCCGCGAGCCGGGCCAAGACCCTGGCCAACGCCTATCGGCTGCTGCGACCGGGCGGTCTGCTGATCGTCGCGGCCCTGCCCGGCCCGGCGCCCGGACCGGTGAACCCGCAGCACGCCCTGCGCAACCTCCTGCTGAGCGCGTGGGACGTCCCGGTGGTGACCGCCGACGAGCTCCGAGCCGAGCTGGCGTCGGCCGGATTCACGTCGCGGGCCGGCAACGCTTCCATGGTCGTGGCCCGGCGCGGCGCAGAGAACGACGATGCCGCGTGACACACTCGGTCCCGTGAGCGATGGGGAACTGGCCAGTTACAGCCTGGTCGAGCTGGCGCTCGATCGGCTCAGCCGGGAGATCCTCAGCGGCCGCGTCGAGCCGGGCGAGCGCCTCGTCGAGGAGCAGCTGACCCGGCAGCTGGGCATCAGCCGCGGGCCGCTGCGGGAGGCGTTGCGCCTGCTCGCGCAGCAGGGGCTGGTCGAGCACATCCCGCGCCGGGGCGCGCGCGTGGCCACTCTGTCCGACGAGGACGTCCGCGAGCTGTACGAGATCCGCGACCTGCTCGAGCGGCACGTGGCGTCGGCCCTGCCACCGGTGCTCGACCTGGCCGGCCTGCGGGGCGCGGTCGAGGTGATGCGCAAGGCGACCGAGACCGGTGACCGGTTCGCCACCGCCGAGGCGCACCGCCGGTTCCACGTCGAGGTGGTGGCCCTGAGTGGTAACCGTCAGCTCACCGCCCTGTTCGAGTCGATCCTGGTCCGCCTCCAGCTCTACATGGCCGTGAACCTCGCCCGGGAGGCCGAGGCGGCCGACGCCGCCGACGGGGTGCTGCGGCACGAACGGTTGCTGGCGGCGGTGGAATCCGGCGACCAGGACGCGATCAAGGAAGCGTTGAGCAGGCACGGAGGACGCGCCTTCCTGGCGCGGTAATCAGCCGGTAACACGACGGCGCGGGTGCCCGACACAATTCTGTCAACAATCGACAGAATGAACGGCGTCTGGATCAGCATGATCCCGGAGCGGGACGGCCCGCCCGGCCCCCTCCACGGCCTCCGGTTCGCGGTCAAGGACAACATCGACGTGGCCGGCGTGCCGACCACGGCCGCCTGCCCCGACTTCGCCTACGTCCCCGAGCGCACCGCGCCGGTCGTGCAGCGGCTCCTCGACGCCGGCGCGCGGCTGGTCGGCAAGACCAACCTGGACCAGTTCGCCACCGGCCTCACCGGCGCCCGCTCCCCCTACGGCGCCCCGGAGAGCGTCTTCGGCGGTGGCCTCATCTCCGGCGGGTCCAGCTCCGGCTCGGCCGTCGCGGTCGCAGCCGGCGAGGTCGACTTCTCGCTGGGTACGGACACCGCCGGCTCGGGCCGGGTGCCCGCCGCGCTCAACGGCATCGTCGGGCTGAAGCCGACCCGGGGCCTGCTCAGCACGGCCGGGGTGGTGCCGGCCTGCCGGTCGCTCGACTGCGTGTCGGTCTTCGCCCGCGACGTGAAGCTGGCGGCGACGGTGGCGACCATCGCCCGCGGGCCGGCGCCGGACGACCCGTGGGGCCGGACGGGCGAACGGACGATCCGCGGTCGCGTCGTCTTCGGCGTACCCGAGGAGCTGGATTTCTTCGGTGACGACGGGCAGGCGCGCGCCTTCGGGCAGGCGCGGCAGAAGCTCGGCGATGTTCTGGAGGTCGGCATCGGGCCGCTGCTGGAGGCCGGCGACCTGCTCTATCGCGGCCCGTGGGTGGCGGAACGGCTGGCCGACCTGGGCGGGTTCCTGGACAAGCACCCGGACTCGGTGCTGCCGGTCACCCGGGCCGTGCTGGACCGCGGGCGGGCCTTCACCGCGGCCGACGCGTTCGCCGGGATGCACCGGCTGCAGGAGCTCAAGGCCTGGACCGAGCGGCTGTTCCGGACCATCGACGTGCTGGTGCTGCCGACCGTCGGCACCACCTACACGCACGCCGAGATCGCCGCCGACCCGATCGGGCGCAACCTCAACCTCGGCCGGTACACCCAGTTCACCAACCTGCTCGACCTCGCCGCGGTGGCGGTGCCGAACGGACGGACCGCGGACGGGCGGCCGGCCGGGATCACCTTCTTCGGGCCGGCGTTCAGCGACGACGACCTGGCCCGGGTGGCCGCCGCCTGGAGCCCTCTCGCACCGGAAGGACTTCCCGCATGACCGCACGTATCGGACCGGTCAAGGCCAACCCCTACCTCTGGCCGTACGACGGCTCGGTCGACGTCGGCCACGTCGCGTTGCTCTGCATCGACTGGCAGACCGACTTCTGCGGCCCGGGCGGCTACGTCGAGGCGATGGGCTACGACATCGAGCTCACCCGGGCCGGGCTGCCGGCCACCGCCCGCCTCCTGGCGCATGCTCGTGAGCTGGGCATGCTGGTCGTGCACACCCGGGAGGGCCACGACCCGGACCTGTCCGACCTGCCGGCCAACAAGCGCTGGCGCTCGGCCCAGATCGGCGCCGAGATCGGCGGGCCGGGGCCGTGCGGCCGGATCCTGATCAAGGGCGAGCCGGGCTGGGAGATCGTCCCGGAGGTCGCCCCGGCGCCCGGCGAGGTGATCGTCGACAAGCCGGGCAAGGGCGCGTTCTACGCCACGAATCTGGACCTCGTCCTGCGTACCCATGGCATCACGCACTTGATCCTGACCGGGATCACCACGGACGTCTGTGTGCACACGACCATGCGCGAGGCCAACGACCGCGGGTACGAGTGCCTGATCCTGGCCGACTGCACGGGGGCCACCGATCCCGGCAACCACACCGCCGCGCTGCACATGGTCACCATGCAGGGCGGCGTCTTCGGTTGCGTGTCCACCTCGGACGACGTCATCGCGGCCACGGAGGCCTGACATGGAAGTTCCCGCCACACCCACCCCCTTCACCTTCGATCCCTCGGCCACCGCCCTGCTCGTCATCGACATGCAGCGCGACTTCCTGCTGCCCGGCGGGTTCGGCGAGAGCCTGGGCAACGACGTCTCGCAGTTGCGCCGGACCATCGAGCCCCTGGCCGCCCTCCTGGCCGCGTGGCGCTTGAAAGACCTGCCCGTCATCCACACCCGCGAGGGTCACCTGCCCGATTTGTCGGACTGCCCACCGGCCAAGCTGCGGCGTGGCCCGGACATCGGCCGGCCCGGACGATTCGGGCGCATCCTCATTCGTGGCGAATACGGGCACGACATCATCGACGAGCTGGCGCCGGTGGGCGACGAACCCGTCATCGACAAGCCGGGCAAGGGCGCCTTCTACGCGACCGAGCTAGCCGACATCTTGGACAAGATGCAGGTGACCAGCCTCGTTGTCACCGGTGTCACGACCGAGGTCTGCGTCCACACCACCGTGCGCGAGGCCAACGACCGCGGCTTCGAGTGCCTGGTCCTGGCCGATTGCGTCGGCTCCTACTTCCCGTCGTTTCACCAGGTCGGCCTGGAGATGATCGCCGCTCAGGGCGGGATCTTCGGCTGGGTCGGCTCCTCGTCGGACCTTATCGAAGCGGTGGGAGAGATCAAGTGAAACTGCCTTATTGGGTACGCGGTGACACGAACGCGTTCTTCGGCTTCGGCGTCAACGTGCTGGTGAACGTGCTGACCCTGACCGGCCTCTGCATCGGCGTGATCAAGATGCCGGCCTCCGACGTCTTCGGCGTCATCCTGCCGGCCCTGGGCATCGCGCTGGTCGCCGGCAACATCTACTACACCCACCTGGCCCGGCGCCTGGCCCGCAAGGAGAACCGCAGCGACGTCACGGCCATGCCGTACGGCCCGAGCGTCCCGCACATGTTCATCGTGATCTTCGTGATCATGCTGCCGATCTACCTGACCACGGGCAACGCGATCCGGGCGTGGACGGCCGGCATCGCGTGGGCGTTCATCATCGGCGTCATCGTGCTGATCGGCGCGTTCGTCGGCCCGTACATCCGGAAGTACGCCCCGCGCGCCGCCCTGCTCGGCACCCTGGCCGGCATCTCGATCACCTTCATCTCGATGAACCCGGCCGGGAACATGTGGCGCGCCGCCTGGATCGCCCTGCCGGTCCTCGGCCTGCTGCTGATCGGCCTGCTCACCGACGTGAAGCTGCCGTTCAACATCCCGATCGGGCTGGCCGCCCTGCTCGTCGGCACGGCGATCGGCTGGATCGGCGGAGCCATGTCCGTGCCGGACGTGACCGCCGCGGCCCGGGACATCGCGTTCGCGTTCCCGCACCTGAAGGTGGACCTGCTGATCGACGGGCTGCGCGACATGGCGCCGCTGCTGGCCACCGCGATCCCGCTGGGCGTCTACAACTTCACCGAGGCGATGACCAACGTGGAGAGCGCCGCCACCGCCGGCGACCGGTACAACCTGCGCAGCGTGCTGCTGGCCGACGGCGCCGGCGCGGTGATCGGCTCGGTGCTGGGCTCGCCCTTCCCGCCCGCGGTCTACGTCGGGCACCCCGGCTGGAAGGCCGCGGGCGGCCGGACCGGCTACTCGATGGCCACCGGCGTGGTGATCGCGCTGCTCTGCTTCTTCGGGATGTTCGGGCTGCTCGGCACCATCTTCCCGACCGCCGCGATCGTGCCGATCCTGCTCTACATCGGCCTGCTGATCGGCGCGCAGGCGTTCCAGGCGACCCCGCGGGCGCATGCCGCGGCCGTGGTCGCGGCCCTGATCCCGAACATCGCCTCGTGGGCCACCGGTCAGATGGACAACGTGCTCGCCGCGGCCGGGACCACCGCCGCCGACGTCGGCATACCGGCGCTGGCCGGGGCGGGCGTGGTCTACGACGGCCTCAAGACGCTGGGCTCCGGCGCGATCCTGGCCGGTCTGGTGCTGGGCGGGATCGTCGCGTTCATCATCGACAAGCGCTTCTGGCACGCGGCGGTGTTCGCCGGCGCCGGAGCGGTGCTCACGTTCGTCGGGCTGATCCACGCCGAGAAGGTCCAGTGGAACGCGGACGGCCAGGTCACCCTGGGCTACCTCTTCCTGACCGTGGTCTGCGTGCTCTTCGCCCTCTCGAAGCCCGCGCCGCGCGAGCCGGCGTCCGACGAGGAGCCCGCCGAGGAGCCCGCGGGTGAGCGGGAGCCGGCGGCGGTCGCCTGACATGGAACTCGATTCGCCAGAGGTCATCACCGAGGTCGCGGCGGCGTTCGCGGCCTACGAGGAGGCGCTGGTGGCGAACGACGTGGACCGCGTCATCGGCTTCTTCGCCGGCGATGCGGTCCGCTTCGGGATCGCCGACCAGCAGTCCGGCGCCGTCGAGCAGGAGCGCTGGCGTCGCGCCCAGCCCGCCCTCCCGCCGGGACGATTTCTCAAGGACACGATCATCCGGGGGTACGGAGCGGACGTCGCGATCGTCACCACCCTGTTCGGCTACCCGGGCCGGGACGTGCTCGGCCGCCAGTCGCAGACCTGGGCCCGGCGGCCCGAGGGCTGGCGCATCGTGCACGCCCACGTCTCCGAACCGGGTGCGGACGGGCCAATCCCGCCGGACCGTTGAACCCACGGCCGTTCCGCTCGTCGGAACGGCCATGGATGACATGAACGAGGCAGTGGGCGCGCTCGGCCTGGCGGCTCAGTCGGCGGCGCTGCTGCGGGGAGCGCTGACCTCCGGCTTCCTGGCCCGGCTGGCCGGCGAGGTGAGCGTCCGGGACCTGGCCCCGGCGACCCGGCTCAGCCCCGGCCGGGTCCGCGACCTGTGTGTCGCCCTGCGCGCGGCCGGGGTGCTGGAGTCCGACAACCCCGACCGCTACCGGATCAGCACCACCTACGCGCCGCTGCTGCACGGCGGCGCCGACACCCAGGTCGCCAACCAGCTGGCCTTCGTGGCGGTCCGCGAGCGGCTGATCGAGCAGATGTTCACGCCCGACGGCCCGGCCCGCTACCAGGACCTGCCGGACGCCGACCGGGCCGCGCTGGCCGCCGGCGTCACCCTGGCCCCGTCCACGCCGCTGGCCCGCGCGGCGATGACCGGGGTCGTCGAGGGCATCCCGGCCTGGCAGTCCCTGCTGGCCGGCGACGTCCGCTACCTGGAACTGGGCTGCGGCCTGAGCGGCGCCATGCTCACCATGCTCCAGCTCTACCCCCGGCTCACCGCGGTCGGCGTGGACCAGGCGGCCGACCTGCTCGACCGGGCCCGCGTCGAGGCGGCCACGCTCGGGGTCGCCGACCGGGTCCGGTTCGCGGCCGAGGACGCCGCCGTCTTCAGCGACCCGGAACCATTCGACGCGGTGTTCTGGAGCCAGTTCTTCTTCCCGGCCGCGTCCCGGGTCAAGACCCTGGCCAACGCGTACGACCGGCTCCGCCCCGGCGGCCTGCTGATCGTCCCGTCCCTGATCGCCCCCGGCACCAGCCCGTCCGACCCGGCGACCTCGCTCAACGTGCTGCTCGCCCAGGGCTGGGACATCCCGGCCCTGACCGCCGACGAGCTGTGCACCGAGCTCACCACGGCCGGCTTCGTCTCGCCGTCCGTCCACCCGAGCCCCTTCGCCACCGCCGTCGTCGCCCACCGTCCGTAACCGCCTTGCGCTGAGCACATATACGCATCACCCGCGCCGGGCGGCGTCCTTGGCGCGCATCGCGTCGTTGTCGCCGGTGTTGAACGAGCAGCAGTTCCCAGACCCGATGGTCACGGCGCCTCAGGTATCTCCTGGGCGTGCCGATGGGGCCGCTAAGCGCGTCGTTAGGTGCGGGAGGCGGCTCATGGTTGTCGTTCAGGACCCTGCGCCCGAGACGGACACTGTTGCAGGCGTTGAGGGAGTTCCTCGGCGGGTTGCGCGGACCGCACTGCATGCGTGGTGCGCCCGAAGGTGGCTCGACCGAGCGTCCTGGCTGGCACTGGCGGCAGGCCTGAACGTCATTTTGGTGTACTTCGCCCTGCCCGCCGGCGGCACGGCCCAGGCCGCCATCCAGGTAGGCCTATGCGCGGCATCCGCAGCGGCCACGGGCGTAGCCGCGGCGCGCACGCGAGGCCTGACGCGGATGGTGTGGGCGTGGCACGCCGCTGCACTCACGTTCCTGACGATGGGTACCGGTTACCTGTACGTCTACCCGTTGGTGACGGGCCATCCGCTTGTTTTCCCATCGCCGGCGGACGCGCTGGTCCTGGTGATGTACCCGTGCATAGGCGTGGCGTTGTGGGCGCTGGCGAAACTCTCTCGAGGCGAGGATCACCGCGGTGACCTCCTCGATGTACTGATCATGGTGGCCGGGATCGGCGCACTGATGTGGGTCTCCGTACTTGGACCGGCGGTGCACGCGCGGGACCTTCCCCTGCTGGCGCACGTAGTGTCGGTGTCGTATCCAGTCGCTGATCTCATGCTGCTCGCGATGCTGGCGCGACTGCTGATCGGTTCCCGGCGCTCTGGGGCGATGCGGCTGCTTGCGGCCGCGTCCGGCTTGATGGCGGTTGCCGACACCCTGCTGGCGTTCCAACTGGCGTCTGATACGTCGAAACTCGGCATTCTCCTTGACTGTTTGTATCTGTTGAATTGTGCGTTCATGGTCGCCGCCGCGTTCCACCCGAGTGCGCGGACGTTCGCTCCGAGCGCTGCCACCGCCACGCACCGGCTGACCATGCCCCGGTTGGTGTTCCTCGGCGCGGCCCTGATGGCCTTCCCGATCCTGCTTGCAACCGGGCCTGACGACGTGGTGTTGATCGCGGCGCTGGCAGTGTCGACGTTCGTGGCGGTGTTGGCGCGGATGTCGCGGCTCAACCGGCGGCTGGACGGTGCCCGACGCAGTATTGAGGACAAGAGCGCTCAACTGCGTCACCAGGCGTTTCATGATGGACTGACTGGCCTGCCGAACCGCGCGCTGATCATGGACCGGCTGGAGCACCTGCTGGCCGGCAGCGGCCGGCCCGGCTCTGCCGGGGTGGCGGCCATGTTCATCGACCTGGACGGCTTCAAAGACGTCAACGACACGCTGGGCCACGAGGTCGGCGACAAGCTGCTCCAGTCGGTCGCCGGGCGGCTGCGCGGCAGCCTGCGTGACGGAGAAACGATCGGGCGCCTCGGCGGCGACGAGTTCGTCGTCCTGCTCGACGGGGTGACCGACCCATACGCTCTGGAGTCCATCGCGGAGCGGATCGTGGACGTCATCGGGCAACCGTTCGAAATCCAGGGATGGACCTCGCCGATCCGGGTCACCACGAGTATCGGCATCGCGGCAGGCCCGGCCGCCACATCCCACGAACTACTGCGCGACGCCGACATGGCGCTCTATGACGCCAAGGCAGCGGGAAAGAACTGCTACATCGTCTTCCAGCCCGAGACGCGGACGGCGGTTCAACGACGCCACCTGCTGGAACAGGATCTGCGTTCAGCGCTGCAGGCGGAGCAGTTCCAGTTGGTCTACCAGCCGATCTATCGGTTGAAGGAACTCGATATCGCTGGATTCGAGGCACTTCTGCGCTGGGAGCACCCCTCCCTCGGGCTCATCGAGCCGGCCGAGATGATCCCGTTGCTCGAATCCACCGGAAAGATCGCCGACGTGGGTCGCTGGGTGCTGCGTGAGGCCTGCGATCAGATGGCGATCTGGCGCGGCATCAATCGCGACCTGATCGTCTCGGTCACCATCTCGCACCGCCAGTTCGGCCGCGACGCGATCGTCGAGCACGTCCACGAAGCCCTGACCGCCAGCGGTCTCGCGCCGTCCGCGTTGACCCTGGACATCAGCGAAACCTCGCTGATGTGCGACATCGAGGCCTCGATTCGCCGTCTGCACCAGCTCAAGGCCCTCGGCGTCCAGATCGCGATCGACGATTTCGGCGTCGGCCACTCCAGCCTCGCCCACCTGCAGCGCCTACCGGTCGACAGACTCAAGATTGGTCGTGCGTTCACCGCCGCCGTCACCCTCCTGCCCGAGTCCGCCGCGCTCCTGCACATGCTGATCCAGCTCGGCAGACAACTGGGCCTCAAGACGCTCGCCAAAGGCGTGGAAACCGCGACCCAGATCGACCGCCTGCGCGCGGGAAACGTCGACGAGATTCAAGGCTTCCTGCTGACTCCACCGCTTGACCCCGACGACATAGAAGCGCTCCTACTCGACCATGATCCGCAAACGCTCGTGCCGTGACCACAGTCGGGCGGTCTCGGCGCTGTGGTGGTGGGTCCTGACGGTATTTGGGGCCGCGATGCAGTGCTGACCTACCACCGTTCGGAGCGGGGGTAGCGCCTGACGGTGTCCCCGGCCGGCGGGCGCGTTCCGGCGCGGCTAGCCCGCGGCGGCGACGGCGCGGCCCCGGCCGGCGTCCTTGGCCCGGTAGAGGTTACGGTCGGCGTCCTCGATCAGGCGGTCGACGTCGCGGGCGGGGCCGACCGCCTGGCCCGCGCTGACGCCGACCCGCAGGCCGGGGGCGAGATCCTCCCAGTGGTGCAGGGCCACGGCCCGCACGATGCCGTCGGCCAGGACCGGGACGTCGTCGCCGGGCGGCAGGTCGATGAGCAGCACCATCTCGTCGCCGCCTCGGCGGATGGCCAGGTCGCCGGGGCGGGTGGCGGCCTGCAGCAGGGTGCCGACGGCCCGGAGGACCTCGTCGCCGACCAGGTGGCCGTAGGTGTCGTTGACCTGTTTGAAGTGGTCGACGTCGACCACCACGACGCCGAGGCGCTCCTGCGGGGCGCGGCGGCGGAACCGGGCCAGGAGCGCGGTCTCGGCGTGGCGGTTGGCCAGGCCGGTCAGGGCGTCCACGTTGGCCTGGCGGGTCAGGCGCTCGCCCTGGCGGAGGACGCGAGCCGCGGCCAGCCGGGAACGCATCGCGCCGAGGACGGCCAGGCGGGACTGCCAGCGCTGGTCGGCGACGTGCCGGGCGTATCGGAGGGCGGTGCGGTCGCGGCAGTCCTGGGCGGCCAGGCACAGGGCCAGGGAGGTCAGGCTGGGCTTGGTGTCGTCGAGGAAGCCGGCGGCGCGGCCGGCCAGGCGGGCGGCGGACGGGACGTCGCCGGCGTCGTGGCAGGCGATCGCGGCGGCCAGCAGGAGGCAGGCGCGGTATCCCGGCCAGGTGCTCGGGGCGAGCTGGTCGTACAGGTCGGCGGGCACGTGACCGGGGCCGCCGGCCAGGTCGGTGCGGCCGGCCACCACGTCCAGGAAGCGTTCCAGGGCCAGCGCCTCGACCGCCCACATGGCCGGCAGGTCGGCGCGCTCGGACGGGGTGGGCCGGATTGACGTAGCGGCCACCCGGGCGGCCGGGTCGCGAAGGCCGACCTCGATCATGGCGCTGGACAGGGCGAGGGCGCTCTCCAGGCGGTTGATCACGAGCGCCCGGCGGGTGAACGACGGCACCGAGCGGGCCACCGGCGGCAGCGGAGCGGTCAGGGCGGCGGCGGCCCGGACGTACATCTCCTCCTCGATCTCCCACAGGCCGAGCCGGTGGAAGGCCTGGCCGCACTCGACGTAGACGACCGGCACCTCGAGCGCGCGCAGGCCCAGGGCGTCGTCCGCGAACTCCAGGGTGTCGTCGATCATCGCGACCGCCTGGGCCAGCAGCCCGCCGACGTCCTCGCCGAGGTCGTCGATGAACAGCGCCCGGGAGGCCAGGGCCAGGCCGATCAGGATCTCGTCGCCGCCGGCCTGGGCCGCGTTCAGCATCGCGTCGGCGCTCTGCCGGATCGCGCGGGCGCCGGAGTTCTGCAGGCAGCGGGCGATCAGCTGGCCGTGCAGGAGCATGACCCGGACCTCGGGCCACCCGGCCGAGCGGGCCTGCTCGGCGAGCCGGCCGAGCACCTCGGGCATCGGGCTGACCTGCATCTGCTCGACCAGGGCGTGGGCCATCACGCGGGCGGTCAGCCGGTCCCTCGGCAGCTCGGGGACCGTGGCAGAGGTCACCTCCTCATTCCTAGCAGATGTCCGGCGTTCACCGCCGGGCCATCGACTCTCGTGAACGTCCGGGGAACGATGAGACGGTCGTCGATCCGGGGGAGGACGTCCCGTGCAAAACCATGTCTCGCGTCGCGCGGTGCTGGCCGGCGCGGCCGGTCTCGCCGTGACGGTGCCGGCCGCCGGCCCGGCGCTCGCGACCGCGTACGCCGGCTTCCGGGTGGTTCGCCAGAAGGCCGGGCTCCCGTCCGTCCCGGAGATCACGCTCCCGGCCGGCTACACCCTGATGACGGGTACGCAGTACCAGGCGGCCAGCCGCGCCGAGTACCTGTGCTTCGTCCAGGGCGAGGCCGACCCGGCCGGCATCCGCGTGTCGGTGCGCTGGCCCGACGTACCCGTCAAGGATGTGATCGCGGGCGAACGGCACCTCGCGCTCGAGCGCGACCCGGACGACCGGTTCCGGGTGACGTTCACGCTGCCGGTGTACCGGGCCTCCGCGACCGCCGACTCCCCCACCGTGCAGGTGTGGAGCTACCTGGGCCAGCCCGCGAGCGGCCTGTACTGGCACGTCGAGCACAACGATCCGGACCGGGCGGCCGGCGTCTGGCCGACCGTGGCCTGGCCGTCCGGCGAGGTCATCGCGGTGCAGTCGTGGATGGCCGCGACCCGCGAGGTCCTGGTCGACTCGGGCCTGGTGGCCGAGGCGCAGCGGCGCAGCCACTTCTTCGCGCTGATGGGCTTCGAGACGAACAACCCGCTGCACCCGGACAACCCGCCGCACTGGCATATGTCCTACTACCCCGGCCCGACCATGGGCGCGGCGAAGGCGACGGTGCCGCACTACTGGGTCGACGCCCTCGGCCGCACCTTCTACAACGGGCAGGACGTGCAGGGCGGCGGCCGGACGCCGTACCGCGTGGACCAGCCGGCGCCGATCTACGACGCCGAGGGCGCCCTGGTCATCACGACCACCATCCGGGCCGGCGGCGGCCTCGACCTCGACCCGCCGAACGGCCCGGCCTACTCGATCATCGCGGCCGTCGGCCAGGACTTCACCGGCCGCCTGAAGATCCTCAAGGGCGGCCGGCCGTGGCGCTCGGTCGCCACCCGCGACAACGTCCGGCAGGGCAAGGCCCGGATGGACGTACGCGGGACGGACTTCCACTCGCGCACCGATTACACCTACGACCCGCTGACCGGGATCACCCGCTGACCCGGTAGCACCACTCTGACCTCGGTCGCCGGGACCAGCCGGGCCACCTCCGAGGCAAAGGCCAGCGGCTCCCGGTCCCCCTTGGTGATCATCAGGTCGCCGAGCCGGCCGCTGGTGAACGCGTAGTGGTGCGGGATCGCCACGCGCGGGCGCAGGATCGCGGTCAGCTCGGCGGCCTCGGTCGCGTTCATCACTACCTGCATGCCGCCGGCCGGCCGGACGCACAGCCCGTTGGTCGGCAGCAGCGCCAGGTCGAACGCGCCGAACCGCCCCGGCAGCTCCTTGAAGGCGGGAACGAGCAGCGAGTCGCCGCCGAAGAACACCGTCCGCCCGCCGCCCTGGATCACGTAGGTCACCTCGTGCACGCCGTGCCGGCCCGGGGTGGCGGTCACCGTGACGTTCCCGATCGTGGTCGAGTCCCAGGCCTCCAGCTCACGCACGTCCGTCCAGCCCCGTTCGCGGGCGCGCACGGCGACCGTGCCGGGCCCGATCACCGGGACGTCGCGAAGAGCCAGGAGCGCGTCCAGGTCGCAGTGGTCGTAGTGCTCGTGGGTGATCACGATGGCGTCCAGCGCGGGCAGGCCGGCCACGGACATCGCGAGCGGCTCACCCGGGTCGTAGGTCGGCGTCACGGTGAACCAGGGGTCGGTCAGCAGTGTGCGCCCGCCGATCTCCAGCAGGTGGCAGCTGTGCCCGACGCGGGTCACGGCCAGGCCGGTCATCGTTCGGCCCGCACGGCAGCCAGCAGCTCCTCGGGCGCCTCGAGCTGCGGCAGGTGCCCGGCGTCCTCGATCAGCGTGAACGTGGCGCCCGGGATCGCCGCCGCGTAGGCGCGGCCGTAGTCCGGCCCGGCGATCCCGTCCGCCGCGCCCCAGATCACCTTCACCGGCAGATCAAGATCGGCGAGCCGGTCACCCAGGGCAGGGTCCGACATCGTCATTCCGGTGTACGCGGCCAGCGCCGCGAAGTCCGGCCCCGGCTGGGCCGGGTTGGGCGGGACGCGTCCCGGGTCCTTCCAGGCCAGCGCCTGGACCTGAGCCGGGCTCAGCCCCGAGATGTCGGTGATCGGATGGTCGGGCACTTCCAGCCCGACCGCGTTGATCAGCACCGCGCCGCTGACCCGGGGGCTGCCCAGCAGTGCCAGCTCGGCCGCGACCCAGCCGCCGATCGAGTTGCCGGCCACCGTGACGTCCCAGACGTCCAGCCGGTCGAGCAGGTCGGCGTAGAGGGCGGCCAGCGCCGGGATCCCGGCCAGGCCGGCCGGCCGGTCGGTGCCCGCGAACCCGGGATGGGTCGGCATCAGCACCCGGGTGTTCAGGCGGGCCGCCAGCAGGTCGCCGAACCCGGTCACCGAGTGGGGTCCGGCGCCGCCGTGCAGCAGCAGGAACGGCTGGGTGCGGTCGCGGTCGAGCACGGTGAGAGGCGCCCGGCCGAGGTCGATCTGCTCGGCGGCGGGCCAGCGGAGGGCGGAAGGAGTTGTGGTCACGTCTCGATGATTAGGCGCTTTCCCGGCGTACGGGAGAGGATGGTTGATCGTGGGACTCTCACCACCACCCTCCGCGCGGCGGTCCGAGCTGGCCGACTTCCTGCGTACGCGACGGGCGGCGCTGCGGCCGGAAGACGTCGGGCTGACCCCGGGCGGCGGCCGGCGGCGTACCCCCGGACTGCGCCGGGAAGAGGTCGCTCAGCGTTCCGGCGTCGGCCTTTCCTGGTACACCTGGCTGGAGCAGGGCCGCGACGTCAGCCCGTCCGCGCAGGTCCTGCTGGCGCTGGCCCGGGCCCTGGAGCTGTCGCCGTCCGAACGCGCCCACCTGTTCCTGCTGGCCGGGGTGGCCCAGCCGGGGCCGGCCGAGGACACGTCGGTCGACGCCGAGACCGCGGCGCTGGTGCACGGGCTGCTGCCGCACATCGCGTTCGTTCTCGGGCCACGTTTCGACGTCCTCGCGCACAACGCGGCGGCCGAGCTGATCATGGCCGACCTGGTCCTCCAGCCGCGGCCCCACCTGTTGCGGTGGCTCTTCGCCGGCGACGGCTGGGACCGCCCCGGCTGGGAGAACACGGCCAGGGCGAACATCCTCGATTTCCGTACGGAGTTCGCCCAGCACCCCGGCGACCCGGCGTACGTCTCCCTGGTCGACGAACTGTCGGCGGAGAGCCCCCGGTTCCGCGACTGGTGGGCGGACCACGACGTCCAGGCGATGGAGCCGTCGGCCAAGCACATCGTCCACCGCGACCTGGGCCCGCTGCACCTGTTGTCGGCGCAGACCCGCCCCGCCCACGCCCCCTGGCTCCGCTTGCGCATCCTGGTCCCCGCCGACGACGGCACCCGGACCACGATCGCGAAGGCCCTTGACGCCTGAAGGGCAGGCCTTCGACCTTGCGTTTTCCGGCTCAACCTCAACCTGAGGTCGAGGGTCGAGCTCGGGTTGAGCTCGAGGGTCAAGTCCATCGATGGACGCCTATACTCCAGCGATGGGTAGGCTGTCACGGTTGCTGGTGTCCGGTGTGCTCGTTCTGGCGGTCGTGATGGCCGCTCCGACGCCCGCCCGGGCCGGGACACCCGGTGACCATCCGGAGTTCCCGTACGCCCAGACGGCCTATGACGAACCACTGCGCGGGCAGTTCCACTTCAGCTCGCGCGGCGGGTGGATGAACGACCCCAACGGCTCGTTCTGGTACCGCGGGCAGTACCACCTCTTCTACCAGCACAACCCGCACGGGCTGGCCTGGGACACCATGCACTGGGGGCACGCCACCAGCCCCGACCTGGTGCACTGGACGCAGAAGCCGATCGCCCTGGAGCCGGGGGTGCACCCGGGCGACCTGTGGTCGGGCAACGGCGTCGTCGACCACGCCAACGTCACCGGGCTCAAGAGTGGCGACGACGATCCGATCCTGGTGTTCTCCGGCACCAACGGGGCGATCATCCACTACAGCCTGGACGGGGCGAAGACCTTCCAGACGTACGCCGGAGGCCGGAAGGTCGCCGTGCCGAACGGGACGAGCCGCGACCCGAAGGTCTTCTGGCACGCCGCCTCGCGACGCTGGGTGATGGTCATGTGGTCGGACGGCGGCGGCAACGGCGCCGACTTCTTCACCTCGACCGACCTGCTCACCTGGACGTGGCGCAGCCGCTACGCGGCCGGCTGGTTCTTCGAGTGCCCCGACATGTTCCCGCTGCCGATCGACGGCGACCCGGCCCGGCCGACCTGGGTCCTGACCGACGCCAGTGGCGAGTACGTCACCGGCGACTTCGACGGCACCACGTTCCGCCCGCGCACCGGCGTGCAGCGCATGGACTACGGCCGCAACGACGCCGGCGGCACGTTCTACGCCGGGCAGACGTTCACCGGCGACCCGCAGGGCCGCACGGTCCAGATGGTCTGGCAGCCGGCCTCCCGGGGCAGCGTCTGGAGCGGCAACCTGACGTTCCCGGCCGAGCTGCGGCTGCAGGGCACCACCTTGACGCGTACGCCGGTCGCGGAGATCGCCGGCCTCCGGTACGGGACGACCTCGGTGAGCGACCGTCTGCTCACCCCGGCCCAGCCGTACACCACCCCGGGTGGGGACGCCTACGAGGTCAGCGCGACCTTCGACACCACCGGCGCCACGGCCACGCGGTTCGGCCTGCGGCTGAGTGGCCGGGACGTCGCCTACGACCGCGCGGCCCAGACGCTCTACGGCGCTCCCCTCCCGGTTCCGGCGGGCGGCCGCGTCACGATCCGGGCCCTGGTCGACCGCGGCCAGCTCGAGGTGTTCGGCGGGCCGGTGTCGGTCAGCGACGTGGTCACCGACTTCAACCCGGCGGCCGGGGTGAGCGCCTACGCCGAGGGCGGCGACGTACGCCTGGTGTCCCTGCGCTTCGACAAGCTGTCGTCCGCGTGGGGCCGCGGCGAGCCGACCCTGGACAGCACCCTGCCCGGCCCGTGGGCGGCCGACGGCGGCACCTGGACCGACGTGGCCGACGGCAAGCAGGGCACCGCCTCCGGCGACGGCTACTACCTGGCCGCGGCGCCGTCCGGCGACGGCACGTACGAGGCCGACCTGACCCTGCGTTCGGCGGCCGCCGCCGGCCTGACCTTCCGTGACCGCTACACGGCGACCATCGACGCCGGCGGCGTGGTCAAGCTGTGGCGCCCGGGGCGGGTGATCGCCACCGCCCCGGCCACCATCACCCGGGACCGCCCGTACCACCTGAAGGTCCGGGCCGAGGACGCCCGCTTCCGCGTCTACCTGGACCACGGCACCACCCCGGTCATCGACGCGACCGACACGGCGTACACGTCGGGCAAAGCCGGCGCGAACGTCTTCGCCGGCGCCGCGGTCATCGACAACGTGCAGCTCAACGCGCCCGGCTTCCGCACCAACCTGGACGGCCCGTGGCAGCCCTCCGGCGGCGCCTGGACCACCGGCCCGGCCTACGTGCAGGGCCGTGGCGACGGCGACTCGTTCTACTACAGCGCCCGGACCGGAACGGACTTCACCTACGAGGCCGACCTGCGCACGGTCAACGGCACGGCCGGCGGCATCACGTTCCGCGACCGCTACACCGCCAACATCGACGTGAACGGCCTGGTCAAGCTATGGCGCCCCGGCCGCGACGTGGCCGTCTACCCGACGCCGATCGTCCCCGGCCGCTGGTACCACCTGACCGTCACCGCGACCGGCGCCCGCTTCCGCGTGCTCCTCAACGGCCGCCAGGTGATCGACGCGACCGACGACGCGTACGCCACCGGGCGCTTCGGCCTGAACACGTACGCCGGCAGCGCGGCCTTCCAGAACGTCCGGGTCAGCTGATCTCGCCCAGGCGGCGTCTCAGGAACGCCCGTTCCGGCTCGTTGCCGGCGAGTTCCAGCGCCTGCCGGTAGGCGTCGGCCGCCTCCGCCGTGCGGCCCAGCCGGCGCAGCAGGTCGCCGCGGGCGGCGGGCAGCAGGTGATAGCCGGCCAGCCGCCGGTCCGCCGCCAAGGCGTCCATCAGCGCGAGCCCGGCCGCCGGACCGTCGACCATGGCGACCGCCACCGCCCGGTTGAGCTCGACCAGCGGCGAGGGCGCCACCGTCCGGAGGACGTCGTACAGGGCGACGATCTGGGGCCAGTCGGTGGTCGCGACGGTCGCCGCCTCGTCGTGCACCGCGGCGATGGCGGCCTGCAGCGCGTACGGACCGGGCCGGCCGCCGGTCAGCGCGCCGACCACGAGCCGGCGCCCCTCCTCGATCTTGCCGGCGTCCCACCGGGCGCGGTCCTGGTCGTCGAGCAGCACCAGGTCGCCGCGGATGTCCACCCGCGCCTCGCGACGGGCGTCGATGAGCAGCATCAGGGCGAGCAGGCCGGCCGTCTCCCGCTGCCGGGGAATCAGGCGATGCAGGATCCGGGCCAGCCGCACCGCCTCGTCGGCCAGCTCGGGGCGCATCAGCGCGGCACCGCCGGTCGCGGCGTACCCCTCGGTGAAGATCAGATAGATCACCCGGAGCACCGCCGGCAGCCGCATCGGCAGCTCGTGGGCCCGGGGCACACGGAACGGGATCCGCGCCTCACGGATCTTGCGCTTGGCGCGCACCAGCCGCTGGGCCATCGTGGCGTTCGGGGTGAGGAACGCGCGGGCGACCTCCGGCGTGGCGAGGCCACCGAGGCAGTTCAGCGTCAGCGCGGCCTGCGCCTCGAGCGTCAGCGACGGGTGGCAGCAGGCGAAGAAGAGGCGGAGCCGCTCGTCCGGCTCGTCCTCCGGATCACCCCAGCCCGGATCGGGCTCCGGCGCCGGCGGCTCGTACCGGTCCACCTCCACCTGCAACAGGGCCAGCTTCGCGGCCAGCACCTTGTCCCGCCGCAGCAGGTCGACCGCACGGTGGCGGGCCGTGGTCAACAGCCACGCCGCCGGGCGGTCGGGCACACCGTCGCGGGGCCACCGCTGCAGCGCCGTGGCGACGGCGTCCGCGGCGACCTCCTCGGCCAGGTCCAGGTCACCGAGGGTACGGACGAGCGTGGCCAGCAGGCGCCCCCACTCCTCGCGGAAGACCGCCTCGACCGAGTCGGCCGCCGTACCCATCGGTGACTCCCTACCTCAGGAGAACTCCATGATCGGCCGAACTTCGACCGACCCGTACTTCGCGCCCGGGCATTTCGCCGCCCAGTCGATCGCCGCGTCGAGGTCGGGCACGTCGAGCAGGTAGTAGCCGCCGAGCACCTCCCGGGTCTCGGCGAACGGCCCGTCGGTGACCACCCGCTCGCCGTCCTTGAGCCGCACGGTGGTGGCCGTCTTGCTGTCCTGCAGCGCCTCGCCGCCCGGGCTGGCCCCGGCCTGGTTGATCGCGTTGCTGTACGCCCAGTACTCGTTCATCACCTGCTCGGCCTCGGCCGGGTCGGGCGCGGCGGTGGATTCCTCGCCGTAGATCAGCAACAGGTAACGCATGATGACTCCTCACGTCGGACGGCCGCCGATCGGCCACTTCCACCGTGTCGACGAACGGGTTCGGCGTTATCGACAGCTCCGGCAAGAAATTCTTTCTACCGGATCGCGGACCGGCGGTGGAGGGTGAAAACGCCGATAGCCAGCGCGAACACGGTCCAGGCGGCCACCACGCCGAGCGCCGGCCATGGCCCGATCGGCAGGGCGGCGGCGTCGACCGTGGTGGCGATGACCTGGACGGCGGTCGCCGGGGTCAGCCGGTAGAGGGCGCGCTGCCAGTCCGGGTCGGGAATCATCTGGAGCAGGATCGGCATCAGGTAGAGCAGGGCCAGGACGATGCCGACGGCCGCCGCGGAGCTGCGCACGGCCGCGCCCACGCCCAGGCCGAGCAGCCCGATCAGGATCAGGTAGAGGATCGACTCGGCGGCCGCCCGGAGCAGCGGGCCGCTCGGCGGGAGGGTGAGCACGGCGATGCCGACGCCGAGCACGGCCACCGGGAGCACCCCGGCGGTGAGCAGGGTGGCCTTGGCCGCCAGCAGGTGTGTGCGGCGCGGGACGGCGAGCAGGCTCATCCGGATCAGGCCGGTGCCGTACTCCCCCGCGATCAGCTGCACGCCTGCGGCCGCCACCGCCGCCTGCCCGAGCCGGACGCCCAGGAGCCGGAGCTGAACCGGGTCGATCGCGTCGCCGCCGCCGAGCGCCGCGCCGACCGCGGTGAGCCCGGCCGCGAGGAGCAGCGTCACGGCCAGGCCGGCCGGGGCGGTGCGCAACTTCACCCACTCGCCGCGCAGCGCGGCCGTCACGAGGCCTCCCGCCGGAGCCGCCGCGTTCCGGCGGCCACCGCGGCCACCGCGTACAGCGCCAGGACGGCCAGGCCGGCCCAGGGGGACAGCGGGTAGTAGCCGTCGAAGGTCGTCTGGGGAAGGGACAGTTGCGGGTAGGCGGGGATGCTCTGCTGGATCGCGAAGGCCGCCGCCGGGGTCAACCGGAGCAACCAGGCGCCCAGGTCAGGCGGCAGGACCGAGGTAACGGCCAGGATCGGCGGCGCGACCAGGAGGGCGGTCACCGCCACGACCGCGGGCACGGCCCGCCGGAGCAGAATGCCCATCCCGTACGCGAAGACGCCGGCCAGCGACAGCAACAGCGCCGTCCCCACGGCGACGCGCACGGTGGTCGGCCACGGCACGGGCAGGAGGATCACGCCGTTCGCGTGCAGGATCCGGGTCGTCACGGGCAGGGTCACCCCGACCGCCACCAGTCCCGCGATCAGCGACGCCAGCCAGGCCACCAGGGCCTTCACCCCGGCCACCCGCGCAGGGTGCGGCATCGCGACCAGCGTGGTGGCGATCATCCGGTGCCGGAACTCGGCCGTACCCCACAGCACCGCCACCACGATGAGCGGCAGCAGGCCGAGGAACACGCCGGTCAGGATGCGTTCCACCGCCACGCCGTCGGTCAGCGGGGCGATGTCACCGGACCCGGACACGGTGATCACCCCGCCGGACTCGGTGTGCCCGGGCGGGTGGGTCTGCTCCCAGCCGGTGCGGTAGTCGCCATAGCCGACGAGCGTGTCGTTCCAGCCGGACGCGGGGCTGACCTGGGAGAACTCGGCGGTCGACTGGGTGAACCGGACCGCCACGGCGTGCCCGCCCTGCGGCTTCTCGTCGACCGTGAGGCCGCCCGGCGACGTGACGAACAAGCCGATCCGCACCGCGGCGGGCAGCCCGTCGAGGCGTACCGTGTCGATCTTCTGCCAGGTCGTGCCGTCGGCCGAGACATAGCCGGTGATGTTGTCGCCGGACCGGCTGAGGCGGAGCCAGGCCTCCTTGGCCGAGGCGAAGCCCGGTGCGGCCTGGTCGTGGGTGAAGGCCGACTGCATGCGTACGCCGTGAGCGCCGGTGAGCAGGACGGCGGCGTAGTCGGCGCCCGGCCCGGTCCCGTTCTTGACGATGAGGCCGGCCTTCGACCACGGCAGGATCCCCGGCACGATCTGGTTGTGGTTCGGCGGCGGATAGGTGATCGTGCTGGTCAGGGCGCCCACCTTCGCGGTGATCGAGCCGTTGCCGTCGAGCGCCTGGTTCGTGAACGCGAACTTGTCGTCGACCCCCAGACCCGCCGCGTTGGTCGGCGGCGGCGGACAGGCGACCTCACGATTGCCGGCCATGCAGGACATGCTGGTTCCGCTCGCGAACAGGCAGCCGAGCGCCACGACGAGCAGCGCCGCCACCACCAGACCGGCGAGCCAGCCCGGCACGGTCCGAAGCTTGATCCATTCGGCGCGGAGCATCATCGGATACCGCCCACGCCGTCGGTCAGCGACAGGTAGGCCGTCTCCAGCGACGAATACTTACCAACTAGTTGGTCGGTAGCGGCGGAGACGATCACACGGCCCCGGCCGACCACCACCACGTGTCCGGCCACGTCCTGCAGCTCGCTCATCAGGTGGCTGGAGACCAGCACCGCACGCCCCTCGGCGGCCAGGTCGCGCAGCAGCCCGCGCATCCACACGATCCCGGTCGGGTCGAGTCCGTTGAACGGCTCGTCGAGCAGCAGCACCGGCGGGTCGCCGAGCAGCGCGGCCGCCACCCCGAGCCGCTGCCGCATCCCCAGCGAGTAGCCACCGGCCGCACGCCGGCCGACGTCGGCGAGCCCGGTCAGGGCCAGCACCTCGTCGACCCGGCCGACCGGCAGGTCCTGCGAGGCGGCCAGCCACCTCAGATGGTTGCGCCCGGATCGGGCGGGGTGCAGCGCGTGCGGGTCGAGCAGCGCCCCGGCGTGCCGCATCGGCCTGGTCAGCTGGGCATAGCGACGCCCGCCGATGGTGGCGGTCCCGGCGTCGGGCCGGTCCAGCCCGACGATCATCCGCAGGGTGGTCGACTTGCCGGCGCCGTTCGGCCCGACGAAACCCGTGACGTGACCGGGCCGTACGGCGAACGTCATCCCGTCCAGGGCGATCGCCGGGCCGAACCGCTTGCGCAGTCCGTCGACTTCGATGGTGGCTGTCATGCCGATGGTTCTACGGAGCCGCCCCTAACCCGGGCGCCACAGCAACCGTCATGCCGCTGTTACCCGGCGCTCCGGCGCGCAGCGCCGCAGGGTCGCCATTTCCACACGTGGAGCGCAGCGACCCTCGGCGGGAGCGACGGTCAGCACCACCCACTCAGGTGCGACCTCAAGCTCTTGAATCTTTGATGGCATCCTGTACCGCGACCCTGGGGAGGAACCGGATGTTCGGCTCTCAGGCGCTGGAGACCGCGGTCGGTCTGGCGCTGTTGTTCTTCGTTCTGTCCTCGTTGGCGTCGGCCCTGGTCGAAGGGCTGTCGCGGCTGATGGGCAAGCGTGCCAAAGACCTGGAGGCGACCATCGGGCAGATGCTCGGCGACCCGCGCAACGCGATCGCCGACCAGCAGCGGGCGCTGGAGCTGTTCAAGGACACGGCGATCTACAGCTCGGCGCGGGCGGCGGCCGGGCACGGGGCCTGGTTCCTGACCGAGCGGGCCCGGCCGGCCTACCTGTCGGCGCGCTCGTTCGCCGACGCGATCACCGAGCTGGGCGCGTTGTCGGCGCCGACCGGGCTGCGTGGGCTGGACAAACGCGTCGAGGCGCTCGTCGCCGAGTCGGGCGCCCGGGTGGTCGAGGTCAAGGCCGGGCTGGAGAGCTGGTTCGACGAGACGATGAGCCGGCTGGGTGAGGCGTACAAGCGGTGGAGCACCGGGGTGCTGCTGGTGGTCGGACTCGGGATCGCCGTGCTGGGCAACGTGTCCACCATCCACGTGACGCAGGCGCTGTGGCAGGCGCCGGTGCTGCGCGAGGCGACCCTGAACGCGGCGCAGCAGGCCGCCGCCGGGTCCACGGGCACTTCTCTCGAGGAGAACGTGCGCTCGGTTCAGGAGCTGGGGGCGCTCGGGCTGCCGATCGGGTGGACAAACGTCACCGACTGGAGCAGCGCCGCCTGGCTGTGGCCGCACATCGGCGGCTGGCTGATCACCGCGCTGCTGCTGATGCTGGGGGCGCCGTTCTGGTTCGACACGCTGTCCAAGCTGGTGGCGCTGCGCAGTTCGGGGGCACGCCCGCCGCTGGCCACCAAGGACGGGGCCTCGGCGACCACCCAGGCCGCGACGTCGGTCACGCCGGACACCGTGGTGGAACGGAAGATCAGCGGACCCTGATCTCGGCCACCTCGACCGGCCGGCGGCCCGCGTTCCAGCGGAACGCGACAGTCCCGCCGGCCGTGCTGATCGGCACCGCCACCCGCTGGAAACGGTCGTCGAGTGACACCCCCCGCTCCCCCAGCGCCGCGCCCGACCGCGGGTCGACGATGTCCACCCGGGCGGCGGCCTCACCCTCGGAGCGCATCACGAACTCGACCGTGTACGCGCCGGGCGGCAGCGTGGGGGTCTGGTCCGGTTCGAACGTGGCCAGGCTGCCCGCACCCAGCGCGAGCGCGTTCACAGCGAGCGACTCGATGTTCATCAGCGTCCCGCCCGGCTCCACCGACGACGTCCAGCCGAGCAGCCGCCCGGTGCCGGTCTCGCGCTGCTGCCGGCGGATGATCAGGTCGCGCAAGGACACCGAGTGCAGGATCAGCTCCGGCCGGTCCACCACGGTCAGCAGCTGCTCGACCAGGATCTTGACCAGCCCGACGTGGTAGTTCTCGCGCAGCGCCGGATAGTCGTAGAGCCGGGTGGCCGGATTGACGGTCGCGCGGATCTTGCCGAGCTTCTTGAGCGCCCGCTCGTGGTGGCCGGCGGCCAGGTAGTAGAGGCCGTCCAGCATCAGCCGGTCGGGCTGGTCGGAGCGGATCGGCGGGCGGACCCGGTCGTGCGGCGTCCAGTTCAGGTCGCCGGACAACACCCGCCACCGGACGTGGCCGCCGTCATCGTCCAGGCCATCGGGTTCGGGGCAGCCGTATGCCCGCGCCATGTGCCGGGCCAGCCAGTTGTCGTCGAACCAGAACTGGTGGAACGGCCGCTGCGTCTGCTCGCCCCCGGCCCCACGCCCGTCGTGCTCGTGGAACGCGAACTTCCCGCCGGCCAGCAGATGTCCGTTCTTGTCCCGGGCCGTGTAGCGGGCGTCCGGGGCGGCGGCCAGCCGGACCAGCGACGGCTTGTTCGGCTTGTGCGGGCCGGCCGAACGCAGGACGCTCCAGCCCGGGGTCAGATAGTCGGAGTAGTAGTTCGGCCCGTACGTGAGGCCGGTCAGGTCACGCCACATCCCCTCGGATGAGTACGCGTACCCGACCGCCCCCGCGCCGTACGGATGGTCGGCGCCGTACCGGAAGGTCAGAGCGCGCCCGTGATCTCCGCGACGTCGGCCTGAGCCAGCTTGATGCTCGCCGCCGCCACGTTCTCCTCCAGGTGGCCCACCGAGCCGGTGCCCGGGATCGGCAGGATCGCCGGGGACCGGGCCAGCAGCCAGGCCAGCACGATCTGGTGCGGGGTCGCGCCGTGTTCCTGCGCCAGCCGCTGCACGGTCGCATTGCCCTGGTGGTCCTGGATCGGGGCCCACGGCAGGAACGTGATCCGCTCCTGCTCACACAGATCGACCAAGGACTCCGAATGCCGGTCGTCGATGTTGTAACGGTTCTGGATCGACACGATCGGGGTCAGCGACTGCGCGAGCCGCAACTGCTGCTCGTCGAAGTTCGAGACACCGATGTGCCGGATCTTGCCCTCGTTCTTCAGCTCGATGATCGCGCCCAGCGAGTCCTCGATCGGCACGCTCGGGTCGGGCCGGTGGAACTGGTACAGCGGAATCTGCTCCAGCCGCAGCTTCCGCAGGCTGCCCTCGGCCGCCTGGCGCAGGTGCTCCGGCCGCCCGTTGACCGGCCACTGCCCCGGCCCGGTGCGCGTCAGCCCGCCCTTGGTCGCAATGACCAGATCTTCCGGGTACGGGTAAAGCGCCTCCGCGATCAGCTCTTCGCTCACATCCGGCCCGTACGAGTCGGCGGTGTCGATGAAGTTGACCCCGAGCTCGACCACCCGGCGAAGCACCGCCTTGGCGTCGTCCCGGTTCTTCGGCTCACCCCAGATGCCGTCACCGGTGATCCGCATCGCCCCGAAACCGAGACGGTTGACCGTGAGGTCACCGCCGACATCGGTCGTGCCCGCGGCACCGGCCTGCTGTGTGCTCACCCCGAACTCCCTCACATCGTCAGCTCAGCTCACCACCCAACCTACGCCGGTTCCCTCGGCGCCTCAGCGTGAGCAAGCACCCATCATCCGCGGCCTGGGACCGGCATAACTGCCGTTCGGGGCGCTTTCGCGATCGAACTGCGCCCGGCGGGACACCGCTGCCGGCGGTCTGACCGAGCTCGTTCTGAGCGGCGGAGCGCCGTCGCCTTCCGGCCCGGCGGGGCGGCCGCCTGTGGACAACGCCAGAGAACGTCACATTCGCGCGCTACATTCTCCGCCCACCCATAGGGGTGGGGGTGGCGGTGGCGCGCGCGTGCGATTTCGCAAGATCAGCTTTGGTCGGGGCGCGGAAGGGCGGGTGCCCTGCAGCCGGCGCCGCGTGCAGGGGGTCAAGGCGGGCAGGCCGGACCGACCACCGATCTGGACCGTTCCGGGGCGTTGTTGCCCCGCATGTGCACGATCTCGCGGACCTGGTGGGAGCCCGGCGGCGGAGACGGTCGACCGGGCCGGACGCGACCGGGCGGGCGGAGACCCGGGTCAGCGACAGCTGATGAAGCGCGGTGCCTCACGAGGCTTAGGTGGGGCGGGAGTCGGTGGGATCGCGCGGGAGGGTGAGTGGGCACGGGCGTGGAGGCGTAGCGGAGCGAGCCGACCCTCGGCGGGAGCTGCGGTCCGCACCACCCACCCGGCTACGACCTCACGATCTTGATCTTGAAGGTCAGTGGCAGGCGCCGGTGCCGGAGTCGGTATAGGTCTGGCCGGCCACCGGGATGAACTGCCAGTCGTAGGACGTGCTGTGCAGGGTGAGTTGGAGGACGCCGTAGGTGGAGCTGTTGCGGGCCTCGCTGTGGGGTTGGATCGTGCCGAAGGAGTAGTGGCCGGCGCCGCCCATGCCGGCTACCCAGGTGCGGAGGCCACGGGTGGTGTCGACGGCGCCGGACGGGTTCGTGGGGGCGAAGCGTTCGTACTGGTGGTTGTGGCCCCAGATGGCGACGTCGGCGTTGTTGTCGTAGAGGGCCTGGTAGAGCGGGCGCGTCGAGGTGGATGGGGCGTGGTTGGCGCCGCTGGTGAAGAGCGGGTGGTGCCAGTACGCCAGGGTGCACGGTTTGGTGCTGGCGGCCAGGTCGGAGCGCAGCCACTGGGTCTGTGCCGAGGTGGCGGTCATGCTGATGTTGGAGTTCAGCGCGACGATGTGCCAGTTGCCCAGGTCGTACGAGTAGTAGCCGCGACCGCTCGGGCCGGCCCGGGCGCCGAAGTACGTGTAGTAGCCGGTCGCGCCGGAGGTGTTGTAGTCGTGGTTGCCCGGCGACGGGTAGGTGCGGGACAGGTGCCGTCCCCAGGTCGGCGCGTAGTAGCTCGAGAACTCGGACGCCGTGCCGTTCTCGTACACGTTGTCGCCGGTGGTGAAGACCGTGCCGTCGATGCCGTCGAGGAGGGTGGCGGTCGCGCTGTCGCCGGAGCCCGAGTCGGCGATGTCGCCCGCGCCGACCAGGACCGGGTCGGCCGACGGTTCGGTGGCGCCGGTGGTGACGACCAGCTGGGGGCCGGTGGCGCCGCTCTCCCGGGTGTCGAAGTAGGCGCCGTCCGAGTTCGACGACGTACCGGCGAAGCCGAACGTGCCGTTGCCGGTGATCGCCGGGGTGACGTCGACCTCGTACCAGCCGCTCGCGCCGACCGAACCGATCGAGCCGAGCGCGCCGCCGTCGATGGCCGGCTGGTTGGCCCACGTGGTGCCGGTCTCCGACCAGGCGGTGTTCGACGTCGCCGACCAGGTGCCGCCGCTCGGGCTGCCGCTGTTGCCGCTGATCGTGTGCAGCCGCAGCCGGGCCGAGGTGATCGTGCCGCTGACTCCGCTCACGGTGAACCGCAGGAACGTGCGCCGGACCGGCGAGTTGTCCACGACCACCTGGGCCGAGGTGCCGTAGTTGGCGCCGGCCGTGTCGTTCTGCACGTACGTGTCGGCGACAGCACTGAAGGTCGAGGTGGCGGCGGAGGCGGGCGACGCGGCCGTGACCGTGAACGCGGTCGCGGCCAGCAGGAGGGCAAGAACGGCGCGGCGGGCTCGCATGTCTCAGCAATTTACGCAAGTCGATGGACGGTCGCACGGCCACTGAGTGAACAATTCGTGAGTTCCGTTGTGCGGCAACGGATCCACCACCGACGATGGCAGTTGTGTACCTGTCCACCGTGTCCCGGTCGCCCGTCGGCAAGGGGGCGGTCGTCGGCGGCAACGTTCTCGCGCTGGGAACGGTCAGCCTGATCACCGACGTCTCCAGCGAGATGATCACCGCGATCCTGCCCGTCTACCTCGTGGTCGGCCTGCATCTGAGCCCGCTGGCGTTCGGGGTGCTGGACGGCGTCCACACCGGCGCGACCGCGGTGCTGCGGCTGGCCGGCGGGTTCGTCGCCGACCGGGTGCGGGCGCGCAAACTGGTCGCCGGGTTCGGCTACGGGCTGTCGGCCGTCATGAAGCTCGGTCTGCTGGTGGCGGGCCGGTCGGTGGGCGCGCTGGGCGTGGTGATCGCGGCCGATCGGCTGGGCAAAGGATTGCGTACGGCGCCCCGCGACGCGTTGATCAGCCTGTCGGTGCCGCCCTCGCAGCTCGGGCGGGCCTTCGGCGTGCACCGGATGATGGACAGTGCCGGGGCGTTCCTCGGACCGCTGGTGGCGCTCGGGGTGCTGTTCGCGGCGGGCGGAACGTCGTACGACGCGGTGTTCGTCACGAGCTTCTGCGTGGCGGTGTTCGGCGTGGTCGTGCTCGTGCTGTTCGTCCGCGAGCACCAGGCCGTCGTGCCCGCCCGGTCGGTCAAGCTCGCCGAGGCCGCGCGGTTGCTGCGGGAGCCGCGGGTACGCCGGTTGCTGGTGGCCGCCGGCCTGCTCGGGCTGGCCACGATCGGGGACGGGTTCGTCTACCTGCTGCTCCAGCGCGGCAGCGACCTGTCGGTGCGCTGGTTCCCGCTGCTGGCCGTCGGGACCAGCCTCGCCTATCTGCTGCTGGCGGCGCCGCTGGGCCGGCTCGCGGACCGGGTCGGACGGCTCCGCGTGGTGGTCGGTGGGTATCTCGCGCTGGCCGTGATTTATCTGCTGCTGGCGGGGTCCGGCGGCGGCTGGGTGCGGCTCGGGGTGGTGCTGGCCGGGTACGGGCTGTTCTACGCGGCCACCGATGGGGTGTTGATGGCGCTCGCGGGGGCGATCATGCCCGAGCGGGTGCGGACCACGGGGCTGGCGCTGGTGCAGACCGGGCAGGCGCTGGCCTACCTGGTGTCGTCGGTGCTGTTCGGGGCGGCGTGGCAGCTTTGGGGGCCCGATGTCGCGATCCGCGCCGCGGCGGTGCTGGCCCTGGTGGCGGTGGCCGGGACGGTCGCGCTGACGCGTATGGGTGCGCAGAGCGGTAAGGCCGACCAGTGAGCACGCGACCAGTGGTGCCTATATGCGCTCAGAGCAAAGGGGGCGGGATGAGGACCAGGGCACGGCTCGGGATCGCGGCCGGCGCGGCGGCGGTGCTGGCGACAGTGGCGGCGGGATATGCGGCAAGCACACGCGAGAACGCGGTCGTCCCGGCGTACACCGGCGAAGTGGATCTGAGACCGGGCCCGCGCCTGCTCACCGTGACCGACCGGCACCTGGCCGCGGTCGAGCTGGACGACCCGGACGGGCCGCGGAGCGTCTCCCCCGTCGAGTGCCTGCGGGCCTACGCGGCGGCCGGGACCGGGGTCTGCCTCCGCCCCACCGACCCGTGGTCGAACGAGCTCGTGGTGCTGGACGCGGACCTGAAGCCGAAGCGCGCCTTCGCGATCCCGGGCCAGCCGAACCGGGCCCGGGTGTCGCCGACCGGCCGGATGGTCGCGTGGACGACGTTCGTGGGCGGGGACTCGTACGCGACCGGTGGTTTCTCCACGCGCACCGGCATTCTCGACACGCGCACCGGCGACAAGGTCATGTCCCTGGAGGACTTCGCGGTAACCAAGGGAGGCAAAGGCGGCAAGGCCTACCGCAACGTGGACGTGAACTACTGGGGTGTCACGTTCGCGCGGGACGACAACACGTTCTACGCGACGCTGGGGACGGGCGGGAAACGGTATCTGGTCCGCGGGGACTGGCGAGCACGCGAGGTCACGACGCTGAAGGAGAACGTCGAGTGTCCGTCGCTGTCGCCGGACGAGACGCGGATCGCGTTCAAGGAGGCGGTCGGCGGTGATCCGGCGCGCGGGTGGCGGCTGTCGGTGCTCGACCTGGCCTCGATGCGGGTGACCGCGACCGCCGAGACGGCCGGCGTGGACGACCAGGCGGCCTGGCTCGACGACCGGACGCTGGCCTACACCCTGCGGCAGGACGACGGGCGGCCCGACATCCATCAGGTGCCCGCCGACGGGAACGGCGCCCCGCGCCTGCTGGTGCGGGGCGCCGAATCGCCGTCGGCGCTGGACTAGTTTCGCAGGCCGGGCACCTCGATCGTGATGATCTCGGTGTCGTCCGGCCGGCCCGCGATGCGGCCGTCGTTGCCGGGGAAGTTGTTGTCGTTGGCGACCAGCACGCGGTTGCCGGTCAGCGGCAGCACGGTCTCGACCGACTGGAGCGGGAACGAGAACAGCGGGCCCACGCCATACTCGCCGGGACGCGCGGGGAGCGACACCGAACGAGGGTCGGCGATGCGCATCAGGTCGACGACCGGCCGCCGCGGCAGGTAGCCGTCCGAGCCGACCTGGTCGAGGTCGGTCTCGATCAGCCGCTTGATCTTCGAGGCCGGGCCCATGCCGCCGTCCCGCTCGATCAGCAGGATGCGCCGGCCGTCGAGCACCGCGGCGTCGCCCACCGCCAGGGAGGCGTCCTCGTTGGCGAAGGACCAGGTGCGGCCGGTGTACGCCGCGCGGCGCACGTCGAACTCGTAGACCACGCGGCGGCGCTGGTCCGGATCGTTGACCCGGGCGCCCTCGAGGATCGGGTAGAGCGTCCAGCCGTCGCGGCTGACCGCCATCGCCTCGAAGCCCTTGCTGGCCGACAGGTTCGGGGTCTCCCCCGGCGCCAGGTACGGCGACTGCGGCGACCTGGTGCCGTCCGGCAGCGGGATCGGCGCCTGCAGCACCTTGCCGGTCTCGTCCGTGCGGAGCAGGAACGGCCCGAACTCCTCGCCGAACCACAGGTCGCCGCGCGCGTCCCGCTGGAGCGACTCGAGGTCGAAGTCGGCGCCGGTCAGCAGCCGGTCGGCGGTGTCCTGGTTGACGATCGGGAACGGGATCTTCCGGTCCGGATCGCGCAGGCCGATGAAGCCGGTAGTCAACGGCCGCCGGGCCGGCGGGCACGACCGGCAGCAAGAGAATCGCGAGTAGGGGCAGTTTGCCTGACAACGGATCTCCTTAACGGTTTCGGAAAATCAGGGCGTCACCGCCGCGTACGGATCATGATCCACAGAATCGGCCATCGACATGGACACATGGTTACGTCCACGGGGGCGAAAGGGTGGACAGCGGGCCGCGGCAGCCGCCATCATGCCCGGCGTGGCATCGAAGGACACATTGGATAAATTGACCTGGCCGCCGTCGAAGCCGGACGGTGTGTCACTGATCGAGCTGGTCACCGCGCTGCAGTTCCTCGCCACCGACGAGGACCGCGACAAGGGCGTGAAGCAGACCCGATGGGACGCCGACACACCCGGCTCACTCCAGGTGCTGAAGTCCGGCGTGACCAGCGTGACCAGGTGGTGGCTCAAGCGCGCGGGCGCGGCCGGTGGCGCGGCGGGCCTGCTCGCGGCGGTCGGCGGGGTGATCATCAGCTCGGTCACGCCGTTCCGGGACACGCTCGGCGAGCCGATCGCGGTGGCCCTGGTCGGCGCGGGCTCGCTGATCATCGCGGCCACGGTGCTGGCGCTGGCCCACTTCGTGACCGGTGACCTGCGGGCCCGGTCCTACGCGACGGCCGCCCGCACCGCGGCCCGGGCCGACGTGGCCAGCGCCTATCTGACCGGGACAGCGGCCGGTGAAAGAGCCGGCGAGCCCGCCGCCGACCTGAGGCTCGAGCTGATCGCGGCGTTCGGCGCGTTCGACAGCGTCCACGTGCGGGTCAGGGGCGAGCACGCCTGGGTCGAGGCGATCGGGGTGCGGCGCGGCAGCGAGGGCTTCCAGGTGCGTCTGAAGGACGGCGACTGGAAGCCCCTGGCCGAGATCGAGCAGTACACCACCGTCCGGGTCTAGCCTTGTTTCACCTTTGCCGCGCATGATGGCGCCCCGGAAGCGAATGTGGCCTAGCGGATCCGACCGGCGGCGGCGTACATGGACACCTCGGCGGCCGGCGGCGGCTCGCCCTCGGCGCGCCACTCGGCCAGCGGGACCACGCCCGGTTCGGCCAGGTCGAGGCCGTCGAAGAACCGGGCGAACTCGTCGCGGTCGCGCAACCGCCCGGCGCCGTGCTTCCCGGACTGGATCATGGCCGCGGCCTCCGGCGGCAGCCAGTCGGCGGTGGCGTGCGACATGACCAGCCAGCTGCCCGGCGGCAGGGCCGCGACCAGGCGTTTCACCACGCCGTAGGGGTCTTCGTCGTCGGTCACGAAGTGGAGCACGGCGAGCAGCAGGAGCGCGACGGGCCGGCTCAGGTCGAGCGTGTCGGCCACCTCGCGGCTCTTCAGGATGGCCTCGGGTCGGCGGACGTCGGCGTCCAGGTAGGCCGTCCGGCCCTCGGCCGAGCTGGTCAGCAGCGCCCGCGCGTGGGCGAGCACCAGCGGGTCGTTGTCCACGTAGACGATTCGGGACTCGGGGGCGATGAGCTGCGCGACCTCGTGCGTGTTGTTGGCCGTGGGCAGCCCGGTGCCGATGTCGAGGAACTGCCGGATGCCCGCCTCGCCGGCCAGGTGGGTGACCGTGCGGCGCAGCAGCCGGCGGTTCTCCACCACGGCCGTGCGGATGCCCGGGAACTTGGCCGCGATCGCGTCACCGGACTCCCGGTCGGCCGCGAAGTTGTCCTTGCCGCCGAGCCAGTAGTCGTAGCGCCGGGCCGGGTGCGGCACCGAGGTGTCGATCTTCGGAGCCTCGCCGCCCGGGTTCTCGGTCTGCATCGCGCCATCCTAGACATTGATTCACTGGAACTGACCCACCAAGATGTCCCAGCTGACCTTGGTGATGGCCGCCGCCTCCGTGCAGATGGCCTCGGCCTCGGCCCGCAGCTGGGCCGGCGGTTGCGGCTTCTTGCTCAGCCCGTAGCACGGGACCGGGTCGCGCAGCTGGCCGTACGTGCCGAGGAACTGGTTGATCAACCCGAAGGCGCCGCCGTAGAGCAGGTCGGCGTTCTTCGGGTCGCTCGCCCGGAGCACGATCCCGGTGGTCTCGGCGACCTGCTCGGCGGCGGCGAGGGCCTTACCGCACTTCTTGTCACCGAGGGGCGTGGTGCGGGTGCATCGGTCCAGGTTCGCGCCGGGGTGCGCTTTCATGGCGGTACGGAAGGCTTTCCGCATCTCGTCCTGAAGGTAATCCCTCGTCGGCGTGGCCGCGATCGACGCCGAGGGGGTGGCCGACGACGGCGCCGGGACCGGGGCCGACGACGCCGGAGCGGGCGGCCGCGCCGGCTCCCCGCCACAGCCCGCCAACGCCAGGACCAGCAGGAACGCGGTGACCACCGCACCCCGGCGTGACGCCGAGGGCGATGCATAGGGGTGCTCGGAGCAAAGGGCCATGAACGGGACGTTAGGCGGCCCGTCCACGGTGGAGGCGCTGCCTGGCCGCTAACGGACAGGTCAGGGCCTTCATCACGGCCTCCGGCTCATGTGGACAGTCAAGTTCCGGACACTGCGGGAACGTCGCCAGATCAATACCCTTCAATGGGTCAAACGACGCCTCACGGGGAGGCCCCGATGGGCCGGTTACGAGCGTTTCTCTCGATCGTCATCGTTCTTCTCCTGGTCGGAAGCTGTTCGAGTGAGCCCGACGACACAGCCCCCGAACTCCGCAAGATCGTCTATCTGACCGCGTTCGGCGCCGCCGGCCGGGACGCCTTCGCCTGGATCGCCCAGCAGAAGGGCTACTTCCGCGAGGCCGGCCTCGACGTCGAGATCCAGCTCGGCGCGGCCACCGGCGAGAACCTGAAGACGCTCGCCGCCGGTCGGGTCCAGTTCGCCAACAACGACCTGATCGGCGGCATCATCCTGGCCGGCAAGGGGACCTACCCCGACTTCCGCGCGATCGCCGCGATCCACCAGGAGACCCTGGTCTCGATCGTCGCCCCCAAGGACGGGCCGGTGCGGAAGCCCGCCGATCTCTCCGGGAAGACGCTCGGCGCGGCCACCGGGTCGGTCAATCAACTGCTCTTTCCCGCGTACGCCAAGAAGGCCGGCCTCGATGCCGGCACGGTGAAGTGGGTGAACGCCTCGCCCCAGCAGGTCCCGGCGCTGATGGCGTCGGGCCGGGTCGACGCGCTCAGCACCTTCCTGATCGGGCGACCGGGCGTCGAGAAGGCGGCCGGCAAGCCGATGACCGTGCTGCCGTACAGCGAGTTCCTGCCCGAGCTGTTCGGCAACGCCATCATCACCAGTACCAAGCTCATCGCCGACGACCCCGATCTGGTCCGGCGCTTCCGGGACGCCGCGCTCAAGGGCCTGCAGTACACCCTGGAGCATCCCGACGAGGCGGCCGCGCTGCTGCATCAGAAGAATCCGGCGAGCGCCGCCGAGTCCGCGAAGGGCGAGATCGCGCTGATGACCCCGTACACGAAACCGGCCGCCGGCCAACCGCTCGGCTCGATCGACCAGGCCCGGGTGACCACCGCGATCGGCGTGCTGGTCGAGACCGGCCTGATTCCGCCGGGGCTGACCGCCGACAAGGTGGTCGAGTTCCCGCTGACCCCGCGATGACCGGTTCCCGGTACGCCTTCGACAACGACCACAACGAATCAGCCAACCGGCACCGCCACCTGGCCGCCATGTACGACGACTTCACCCTGCGCCGGATCACCGAACTGGGCCTGGCCGCCGGCCGGCGTTGCCTGGAACTCGGCGCGGGCGGCGGCAGCGTGGCCGCGCGCCTGGCCGGCCTGGGCGCGAAGGTGCTGGCCACCGACCTGAACGTCCGCCACCTGCCGCCCGACGGCCGCTACGACATCCTCCAGCACGACCTGCGGCGCGACCCGGTCCCGGCCGGGCCGTGGGACCTGATCCACGCCCGGCTGCTGCTGCTCCACCTGGGTTCCCGCGCCGAGATCCTGACCAGACTGGCCGCGGCGCTGGCCCCGGGTGGCGTGCTGCTCATCGAAGACTTCGAGACGACGTTCCGCAAGGGCGTGCTGCGGGCGCCCACCCCGGCCGACGCGGCGATCTACGACGCGTACCACGAGGCCCTGGCCGAGCGGGTGATGCCGAGTTTCGGCAACGACCCGACCTGGGCCGGGCGGGTGCACGCGGCGATGCTCGACGCCGGGCTGACCGACGTCACCACCGAGGTGCACGCCCGGTCGTGGCCCGGCGGCTCGGCCGGCGCCCTGCTCCAGGCGTCCAACATCGTGCAGCAACGGGCCGCTCTCCGGGACGCCGGTCTCGCCGACGCCGACCTCGACCGGATCCTGGAGCTGCTGAACGACCCCGGCATGGTCGTACGCGGGCATCTGCTGTATTCGACGGCCGGTCGGGCATGACCCGCACCGGCTTCCTGGCGCCCGTGGTGACCGCCGCCGGCGCGGTCGCGCTGTGGTGGTGGCTGACCGACGCGTTCGACGTCCGCCCGTTCTTCCTGCCGTCGCCACCGGACATCGTGACCGCGTTCCGGGCCCAGCCGGCCTACCTGCTGGCCGAGCTGGGCCACACGGTCACGTCGACGCTGCTCGGCTACGGCCTGGCCACCGCGGCCGGGGTGCTGATCGCGATCGGGCTGACCGCGTCCGACCTGGTCCGGCGGGCGACGTTGCCGCTCCTGGTCGCGGTCAACGCCGTACCCAAGGTCGCCATCGCCCCGCTGCTGGTGGTCTGGCTCGGCTTCGGCCTGCAACCCAAGATCGTGCTGGTCGTGCTCATCTCGTTCTTCCCGATCGTGCTCTCCGCGTCGGCCGGTCTGACCTCGCTGCCGATCGAGCTGACCGAGCTGTCCCGGTCGATGGCGGCGTCGCGCTGGCAGGCGTACGCCCGGTTCCGCCTTCCGTGGGCGCTGCCGCAGATCTTCGTCGGCCTCAAGGTGGGCGCCACCCTGGCCGTGATCGGCGCCGTGGTGGCCGAGATCAGCAACCCGCAGACCGGCCTGGGCGCGGTGATCGCCCTGTCCAGCGTGAACGCCGACACTCCCCTGGCCTTCGCCGCCGTCCTGCTCCTGGCCCTGCTCAGCGTCGCCCTGTTCTACGGGGTGGTCGCGCTCGAGCGCCTCGCCCTCCCCTGGGCCCGCGCCATCACCGGCTAGTGGTAGCCCCTGGCGGTATCCGGGCGGCGGATACCGCCAGGGGCTACCACTGCGACGAAGCGCGCCCGGGCCACTGCGCCGATTCAGAAGACCCGGGCGGCCGTCACCGCTCTAGGAAAGAGCGAAACTCGGGTGCGGCGGCTGGTTGTAGGCGGTGTTCTGCCAGGCCACGGCCTCGCGGTACTGCCGGTCCTGCATCAGCGACGGCCGCGAGATGCTGGTCGGGTCGGTCGTCGAATAGATCCGCAGCGCCCGGTTGTCGCCGGTCGGCCAGATGACCTCCTCGCGCCAGTCGCCGAGGATGTCGGCCTGGAGCGACGGCGTGGCCTTGGTGCCGTTGTTCGAGTGCACGCCGCTCGCGGTCAGCAGCCGGGTGTCGCCGCCGGTGCCGTACTTGTCGATGTGGGTGGCGTCGAGCAGCTCCCGCTGGGCGTCGCCGTCCCACCAGATCACGAAGTTGGCCGAGCCGGGCTTGCGGCCGACGGTGCCGCCACCGGTGTTGAGCAGACCGTTCACCGCCGACGACCACGATTCGGCGCCGGGGCTGCCCGCGTAGATGTCGGCCGACACGCCGCGCCCGTTGTCACAGCCGCAGGAGGCGTTCTGCCAGATGATCTGACCGGTACGCGCGTCGCCCATCCACGCCGCCGGCTTGGACGTGGACTCGTTGACCTTGAAGACCTCCAGCCCGGCGCGGCTCGGGATCAGGTCACCGACGTGGTAGGCGTCGCCGTGGCCCATGCCGTTGGTCCACAGCCCGTTGCCGTTGTCGTCGATCGCCATCGCGCCGTACATGATCTCGTCGCGCCCGTCGCCGTCCACGTCCGCGATCGACAGCTGGTGGTTGCCCTGTCCGGCCCAGGCCGAGCCGTTGGTGGACGAGTTGCTGTCGAAGGTCCAGCGCCGGGTCAGCGTCCCGTTGCGGAAGTCCCAGGCGGCGACGACGCTGCGGGTGTAGTAGCCGCGGGCCATGATGATGCTCGGGTACGACCCGGTGACGTACGCGGTGCCGGCCAGGAACCGGTCGACCCGGTTGCCGTAGCTGTCACCCCACGACGACACGGTGCCGCGGGCCGGCACGTAGTTCGTGGTGGCCGCCGCCCGGCCGGTCGGCCCGTTGAAGACGGTCAGGAACTCGGGCCCGGTGAGGATGTAGCCGGACGAGTTGCGATAGTCGGCCGACGAGCCGATCACGGTGCCGCCGCCGTCCTTCGTACCGTCGGCGGTCTTCATCGCCACCTCGGCCTTGCCGTCGCCGTCGTAGTCGAACACCTGGAACTGCGTGTAGTGCGCGCCGGCCCGGATGTTGCGCCCCAGGTCGATCCGCCACAGCCGGGTGCCGTTCAGCTTGTACGCGTCGATGAACACGTTGCCGGTGTAGCCGGACTGCGAGTTGTCCTTGGCGTTGGACGGGTCCCACTTGAGGACGATCTCCCACTGGCCGTCGCCGTCCAGGTCGCCCACGCTCGCGTCGTTGGCCGAGTAGGTGTACGCCACCCCGTCCGGCGTGGTGCCGCCGGCCGGGATCTGGATCGGCACGTCCTGGCTGGCGGCGAGGGTCCGGACGGGGTCACCGGCGGTCAGCGTCTCCACGCCGGCGCCGACCCGGTAGGTGGCGCCGGCCGGGGCGCCCGCGTCGGTGAAGTTGGTGACGGTGCTGGTGGCGACCGCCTTGCCGTCGCGGTAGACGGTGTAGGTCGCGCCGGCCGGGTCGTCGCCGAGCTGCCGCCAGGACAGGAAGGTGCCCGTCGTGGTGCGCATCGCGATCAGGCCGCGGTCGAGCTTCTCCGTCGCGCCCCGGGCGACCGGCGCCGGGGGCGGCTCGGCCGCGTCCGCTTGCGCCGCGACGACGACGCCACCGGCCGTGGCGAGGAGGACGCTCGCCGCCGCGAGGACTTTCACAGGTTTCATCGAGACCGTCCCAAGGGGGCTCGGGCCGCGCCCGCACCGCGGTGGAACGGCGCGAGCCGGCAGCAGGAAAGCGCTTACCTGGCCTGCATACCGTAGGCATCGCATATACACGTGTCAATGGGAGCGCTCCCAAAACGGCGCCTGACGCCAATCGGTGCGACCGTCAGTGGCGCCACTGGAGCATCGCGGCGGTGGCGTCGTCGCGCAGCTCGCCTTCCTCGTACGAGATGATCGCGTGGATCAGCCGGCGCATCATCTCGGCGGCCGACACCCCCCGGGCCTGGGCGTCCAGCATGAAGGCGGCGAGCCGGTCGGGGCCGAAGAGGGTGCCGCTCGCGTCGCGGGCCTCGGTGACGCCGTCGGTGTAGAGGACCAGCGTGTCGCCGGGCTGGAGCTGTTCCTCGACGACCGCCGGGGGCCGGGTGACCATGTGCTCGAGGCCGAGCGGCAGCGTGTTGGGCGAGGGCAGCGAGGGGATCCGCCGGCCGCCGCGCAGCAGCAGCTCGGCCGGGTGCCCGGCGCTGATCCGGCGGTAGCGGCCGGTCGCGGTGTCGAGCTCGGCCAGCAGCGCGGTGACGAAACTGCCCGGGTATTGAGCGCGGATCCACTTGTCGATCGAGCGGCAGGTGTCGACCAGGGAGAGCCCGGAGCGACGGGCGTTGCGGTACGTGTTGAGGGTCAGCGTGGTCAGCGCGCTGGCGCTGATTCCGTGGCCCACCGTGTCGAAGAGCCCGACATGCAGCACGTCGCCGTTGGCGGCGTAGTCGAAGGCGTCCCCGCCGACGTCGTAGCAGGGCTCGAGCACCGCGGTGACCAGCGTCCCGTCGACCGCGAAGGTCAGCGGCGGCAGCTGGTTCCAGATGATCTCGGCGGCCAGCTGCATGGGCAGCCGCCGCCGGGTGTGCTCGACCGCGTCGCCGTAGAACCGCCGGCTGGCGATCAGCTCGGCCACCAGCGCGGCGATCACGTTCATGTCGTGCCGGGCCTCGTCCGAGGGGTACGCCTTGACGCCCAGCTCGAGCACGCCCAGCCGCTCGGCGCCGTGCAGCAGGGGCAGCCACAGCCGCCCGCCGTCGTCGGTGGCCAGCCACGCGTCGCTCGCGGTGGTGAACGCCCGCCCGGCCGGGGTGCCCTCGACCGGCCACGACTCCACGCCCGCGTCGGTGCCCCGCAGCGGGCACAGGTCGAGCTGGCCGTAGTCGATCAGCAGCACCGCCGCGGTCTCCGCCCCCAGCATCGGGGCAGCCTGCGCCAGCACCGCGGGGAGGTCTTCGGCCCGGCCGCGGTGCCGCAGATCAAGGAGCCGCCTCACGGCCTCCATCGGCGCATCCATTGCCCCCATCCTTGCCCACCCGGGCGGCCGGGACCATCCGGGGATGGCAAGTCCCTGCAAATAATCTGCAAACGTCAATGCCTTCCCAATTCGGAAAGGCTGTGCTTTTCTGTGCGTGGGAGCGTTCCCACGCACAGCGCCAGCCGCATTCCACCGTGCGGCGCGCGAATTCCCGCACATTTCCCCAATGCGAAGGAGTGGTTAGTGATGTCTGGCCGTATTCAACGGCTCGCCAAGTACGCCTCCGTGGCCGCGGTGCCCGTCCTCATCGCCGCCGGCGTGGCCGGTGCCGCACACGGACAAGCCCCCGCCCAGACGCTCGGCGTGCTCGACCAGGTCGGCTGGAGCACCCAGAACGGCGGCACCACGGGCGGCGGCAGCGCCGGCAGCACGACCGTGACCAGCGCTTCGGCCCTGACCACCGCCCTCGGCTCGTCGAGCGCGGCGGTGATCCGGGTGTCCGGCACCATCTCCTGCTCGGGCATGCTGCGGGTGCGCTCGAACAAGACGATCATCGGCAACGCGGGCGCCACCATCGCCGGCTGCGGGCTGAACGTCAACGGCGACCGCAACGTCATCATCCGCAATCTGAACTTCCGCAATTGGAATGACGACGCGATCAATGTGCAGGAGTCGGCGACCAACATCTGGATCGACCACAACTCGTTCAGCAACGGTTATGACGGCGCGGTCGACATCAAGCGCGGTTCCGACTTCATCACGGTGTCGTGGAACCGGGTGTTCAGCCACGACAAGTCGATGTTGCTCGGGCACAGCGACGACAACGGCGGCCAGGATCGCGGCCACCTTCGGGTGACCTACCACCACAACTACTTCGACGGCTCCACCCAGCGCCACCCGCGCGTGCGCTTCGGCAACCCGGTGCACGTCTACAACAACTACTACCGCAGCAACAGCGGCTACGGCGTCGCCTCCACCGAAGGCGCCGGCGTCCTGGTCGAGGCCAACTCCTTCGAGGGCGTCTCCGACCCGTTCCACCTCGGCGAGGGCGACTCCGGCCCCGGCACCCTGGTGGCCCGCAACAACCTGCTGGTCAACTCGGGCAGCGGCCAGACCGGCGGCGGCGTCGCCTCGATCCCCTACTCGTACACGGCCGACGCGGCGGGCAACGTGAAGTCGCTCGTCACCGCCAACGCGGGCGCCGGGAAGATCTCGATCTGACCCCCGCGAGGAACGGCCGCCGCCCGGGCTTCCCACACCGGGCGGCGGCTCTCTGTCTACGCCCTACTTGAACATCACGTAGGTCGCGCCGTAGGGCACCGACTCGCGGTCGCCGGTGGTGCAGGGCCGGGTCGGCGCCGCGCCGCCCGAGGTGTTCAGCCGCTGGATGTACTTGACCGGGGTGAGGATGCCGTCCGGGCCGCTGTGGCTGTTGACCGTCAGCAGCAGCTCGGGGATCGTGCCCGCCTTGGGCGACTCGGCCGTCTTGGTCGCGGTGACGGTCGACCCGTCGACGTTCGACTGCCAGCTCGGGCCGGCGAAGTGGTGCAGCGGGCTCTGCTGGGCCGCGTCCACCAGGAGCGCCTCCGGCACCGAGGCGGTGCCGACGAACGTGCCGTTCGCGCAGGTGTAGGTCTGGATCCCGGTGGCGACCGCCCACTCGCCGACCTTGGTCGAGCCCGCCGGCGGGTCGATCGGCGTGGCGGCCGAGGCCGACAGGGTGACGGCCGATCCGGCGACCGCGACGGCGGCGGCGCCGATGATGCTGACGGCGCGGATGTTGCGGCGTTTCGACATGACGAGGAACTCCTTGGATGGCCGATGCTGCTCTGTCGTGGTCAGCGACGGCCCTCACGGTGCGTAGTTCAGGCGCCGGCCGGGACTTAAGGAACCCTTGAGATTCCGGTACGTAACCAGCCATCCCGCCCACGCGATAGGGACCACGAACCTGGACGTTTTCTGGGAGCATTCTGGCCATGTTCCGGCTCTATTCATTGTTCGTGCTCCTCGACCTGGCGCTGCTGGTCATCGCCCTGATCGACTGCCTGTCGGCCGACGAGCACGCGATCCGCGCCCTGCCCCGGATCGCCTGGGTCTTCATCATCCTGCTGTTCTCGCCGGTCGGCGCGATCGCCTGGTTCGTGGCCGGCCGCCCGGCCCGGGCCATCCGGATGAGCAACGGCGAGAGCTGGCGGCCCGGCTCGGGCTTCCCCGAGGCCGAGCGGCCCCGGAAGAACCAGCCGACCGCCCCCGACGACGACCCCGAGTTCCTGCGCAACCTGGCCGGCTCGCTCAAGGACGACGAGGCGATGATGAAGAAGTGGGAGGCCGACCTCAAGCGCCGCGAGGAAGAGCTGCGGAAGCGCTCCGCCGAGGAGAGCTGATCCGGCCCAGGATCGCGTCGAGCACGTCCGGCGTGGTGGCGAAGTTGATCCGGGCGTGGGTACGCCATGGGTCGCCGAAGTCCGCGCCCGGGGTGAGCTGCACCCGGCCGTCCCGCAGGATGCGGCCGGCCGGGTCGTCCTCCTCGAAGTCGACCCAGCTCAGATAGGTCGCCTCGGGCGTGTGATGGGCCAGCCCGCGCTCGGCCGCCCAGGTCGTGACCCGGTCCCGGTTGGCGCGCAGCAGCGTCATCAGGTCGCGGTGCCACTCCCCCGACTCGGTCCACGCCGCCATGGTCGCGGCCCGGCCCAGCACGTCCGGCGTCCCGAAGTAGTCCAGCGGCATCCGGTCCAGCTTCCCGGCCAGCGCGTCCGGCCCGATGTGGGCCAGGGCGCAGCGCAGCCCCGCGATGTTGAACGCCTTGGTGGCCGACGTGGCGGTCACCGTCCGCCCGGCCATCCCCGGCAGGCTCGCGAACGGGACATGGCGGTGCGGCTCGTAGACAAGGTCGGCGTGGATCTCGTCGGCCAGCACCGTCAGGTCGTACTCCTCGGCCACGTCCCGCAGCGACCTCAGCTCATCGGCGGTGAAGACGCGGCCGGTCGGGTTCTGCGGGTTCACCACGACGAGCAGCTTCGGCCGGCGCTCCGCGATCGCGCCGAGATCGAAGGTCCAGCCGGTCGGGGTGCGGATCATCGGGATCGGCACCAGCGCCCGGCCCGCGCGCCGGATCGCCGCCGGGAACGGCGGATAGGCCGGCATGTGCAGGGCGACGCCGTCACCGGGCTCCGTGGTCATCTCGATGACGACCTGCAGGATCTGGATAAGATCGCTCATCACCCGGGTACGCCCGGAGCGCGGCGCCCAGCCGAACCGCTCGCGCATCCGCTCCTCGAACACCTCGGCCACCGCCTCCTGCCGGTACGGGTAACCGAGATCCTGCCGGTCGAGGATGGCCCGCACCCGGTCGATGATCGGCGGCGCCACCCCGAGGTCCATGTCCGCCACCCACGCGGGCAGGACGTCCGGCTCGACCATCCGCCACTTCGCCCCGACGCCGTCCCGCAGCCGCTCCGGCCGGACCCAGCCGGCTCCCTCGGCCGCGATTCCCACAATGCTCCCGGCCGCGCCGGCGGCCGCGCTCCCGACCGCGCTTTCGGCCACGCCTTCGCCCGCGCTCTCGGCCACGATCAGGTCGCGCAGCACCTCCATCTGGCCGTGGTGCTGGGCCAGCTCCTCGTAGACGTGCTGGAGCGCCGCGCCCTGGGTGAGCTCGCGGTCGGGCCCGTCGAAGTCGGCCGGCGGCCGGGTCGCGAGCGGCTCGGCCGGTCTGGCGGCGAGCACGTCGGCGTGGAAGGCGGCCCGCACCTCGCGGCATCGTTCGAGCAGCGGCGCCACCGGCCCGGAGGCGGTGAACTCGGCGGCCCGGTCCCGGTCGACCGGCCGCCCGGCGACCAGGCCACCGGCCCACGCCTCGACCACCCCCAGGCAGTGGGTGAGCAGCGCGTAGGGCGAGTTGGCGCCGGGCGCTTGCGGCTTGCGGCTGGCCCGGTCGTCACCGAGGGTCGCCACGATGCCGGCCATCCCGTCCAGCGCCCGGCCGGCGAAGTAGAGGTATTCCTCGCGGGTCAGCATCGTGCGGGCTCCTCCGGTTACCGGTCAAAGGGGTAACTCGGAGTCTGACCTCTCGCCCGGTTACCCGTCAAGGCGGTAACCTGATCCGCATGTTCGTCTTCGTCAGCGGAAACGCCGCCCTCGACCTGGCCGGCACCCTGAAGTGGCGGCGCGACCACCCCGAGGAGACCCTGGCCGAGCCGGCCGACCTCGACGAGTGGCTGGTCCGCGCCGGCCTGCTGGACACGCCGCCCGGGGCGGACAGCTTCGACCTGACCATGGCGCGGCGGTTCCGCGAGATCGCGTACACGCTGGTGACCGCCCACCTCAACGGCCGCGCCCGGCCGCCCGACGCGCTGGCCTTCGCCAACCAGTGCGCCTCGGCCCCGCCGACCACCGTCTCCCTGACCCCGGCCGGGCTCCGCCGGAGCGGCCCGGCCGGCGCCGCCCTCTCCGACGTGGCCCGCTCCCTGCTCACCCTGCTGGCCGACCCGTCCGCCCCGATCAAGGAATGCGCGAAGCCGGCCTGCACCCGCCTCTACGTCGACCGCTCCCGGGGCGCACGCCGAACCTGGTGCGGCATGGGCGAATGCGGCAGCCAGGCCAAGATGGCCGCCTACCGCGCCCGCCGCCGCGACTGACCGGTGTTGCCGGGGTGTTTCAGAGCCAGCCCCGGCGGACGGCCTCCATGCCCATCTGGAAGCGGGTGCGGGCGCCGAGCTGTTCCATCAGCTCGTGGGCGTGCCGCTGGACCGTACGGACGCTCCAGCCCAGGGTGCGGGCGATGACCGCGTCGGTCGCCCCGCTGGCCAGCAGGGACATCAGCCGGTGTTCGAGCGGGCCGGACGAGGCGTGCGGACGGGGCTCGGCCCGGGTGATCGGGGTGGCCCGCTCCCACGTGGCCTCGAACAGGCCGATGGTCAGGTCGAGCAGGGAGGACTCGTGCAGGACGTACGAGATCTCCTTCTGGTGGTCGCCGGCCGAGCTGATGATGGCCGAGGTGGCGTCAGCGATGACCAGCTTGACCGGTAACCCGGCGGCGGTGCGGGCGCGCTCGCCCTTGCGGATGCCCTCGAGGATGTTGTCCATCCGGCCGGGCAGGGCCACCGACTCGGCGTCGTAGACCACCCGGTAGCCGACCTGGCCGGCCGCCAGGTGTTGCCGCTCCTCCAGGTTGGGGCCCTCGTCGCCGTGTTCGCCGGGCGGGACGAAGTAGGGCGGCTTGTCGAACGACCGCACCTCGAGCCGGGCCGCCCGCTGGATCCGCACGAACGCCCGGTAGATCTTCGACGCGCCCTCGATCACCTCGACGTTGCGGACCCGCTGCCGCGCCGCCTGGCCGGCCTGGAACGCCTCATCGAGCCGGTGCAGGTGTTGCTGGAGCCGGCCGAGCTCATGTTCCCGCTTGGCGATCAGCACCGAGCCGGCCAGCGACGGCGCCACGGCGACGTACCGGACCGGCCGGCCGGGTGTGCGGGTGACCAGGCCGCGGCCGACCAGACCGGCGAGCGCGCTGGTCACCCGGCCCGGACCCAGCTGGGTTCGCGCCGCGAGCGCCGCCACCGTAGCCTGCCCGGGCGGGATCAGCGCCTCGTACACCCGGGCCTCGACCTCGGGAATCCCGACCGTCTCCCACATGGCTCCGCCTGTCGTATTCATGCCACCTGTCACAAAGACGCATCGACCACCGTCTTGTTCATCGTGGCACAACTATGTCAGCGTCACTCCACATCGCCTGGTCGGATGGGGAGAGTCGGATGGGGAGAGATCGATGAAGTCGTGGCTACGCGTCCTGCTCGCCGCCGCCCTGGTGGCGGTCCCGCTCTCGCTTCCCGGCCCGGCCACGGCGGCCGAGGTGCCGACCGGCTGCAACCGGGACCAGGCCATCGGCACGGACGGCATCCCGGTCGCCCGATGCTTCTCGGTCGCCCTCCGGAGCCCGCAACGCAAGGCCGCCGCCGGTCCGCTGCCGACCGCGCTGGGCCCGGCCGAGATCCGGTCGGCCTACCAGTTGCCCGACGCCGGCGAGGGGCAGACGGTCGCGATCGTCGACGCGTACGGCTATGACAACGCCGAGGCCGACCTGGCCGTCTGGCGCGCGCACTACGGCCTGCCGCCCTGCACCACCGGCAACGGCTGCTTCCGCAAGATCGACCAGCGTGGCGGCGCCGACTACCCGGAGCAGGACGAGGGCTGGGCGATGGAGACCGCGCTCGACCTGGACGCGGTCTCGGCCGCCTGCCCCCGGTGCGACATCCTGCTGGTGCAGGGCGACACGGCGAGCATGGCCGACCTGGGCGAGGCGGTGACGACCGCGGCCGGGCTCGGTGTCACGGCGATCTCCAACTCGTACGGGATCAACGGGGAGCACCCGCTCGCGCAGCAGTTCGACCAGTACTACGACCACCCGGGGATCGCGGTCACGGTGTCCAGCGGTGACGACGGCAACGTGCACAGCTACCCGGCGACCAGCCCGCACGTGACCGGCATCGGCGGCACCCACCTGGCCCGGGACGGCTCGGCCCGCGGCTGGTCCGAGGTCGCCTGGGACGACGCCGGGTCGGGCTGCTCGTACTACGAGCCGAAGCCGGCCTTCCAGAACGGCGTCGCGACCGCCTGCGGCAACCGCGCGTCGGCCGACATCTCGGCGGTGGCCGACCCCGCGTCCGGTCTCTCGGTCTACGGCACGTTCGGCCTGGACGGCTGGGCCCAGGTGGGCGGCACGTCGTTGTCCGCGCCGCTGGTCGCCGCCATGTACGCGCTGGCCGGCAAGCCGACGCCGGGCACCTACCCCAACGCCTACCCGTACGCGACCCGCCGGGGCCTGTTCGACATCACCCAGGGCGTCAACGGCTCGTGCGGCGACGTGCTGTGCGAGGCCGGCCCCGGCTGGGACGGGCCGACCGGGCTGGGCACGCCGCAGGGCGTGTCGGCGCTGACGCTGGGCGAGAACGGCGAGATCCTCGGCACGGTCACCGCGGGCGGGGCTCCGCTGGCCGGCGCCACGGTCACGGCGAGCGACACGAACGGCAGGAAATTCACCGCGACCACGGGTACGGACGGCAGGTACGACTTGTACGCGACGGTCGGCACCTACACCGTGGCGGTGACCAAGTTCGGCTACCAGTCGCGCACTGTGGACGGTGTTGTGGTCACCGCCGGTGGCCGGGTCACCCAGGACATCACGCTCAGCACGACCGACTCCCGCACGGTCAGTGGCAAGGTCGTCGACGGCTCGGGCCAGGGCTGGCCGATGCGCGCCAAGATCACCATCGACGGCTACCCCGGCGGCGCGGTCCACTCCGACCCGTTCACCGGCCAGTACTCGGTCGACCTGCCGGTCGGCGCCGACTACACCTTCCACGTCGAAGCCGCCGACCTGCCCGGCTATCGCGTGGCGACGGCCAAGCTCACCGTCGGGACGGCGAACGTCAAGCAGAACCTGGCCATCCCGGTCGACACGGACGCGTGCGACGCGCCCGGCTACGCGTACCAGAACACGGGTCTGACCCAGAACTTCACCGGCTGGACGGAGAAGACGCCGCAGGCCGGCTGGACTGTTACCGACCAGATCGGTAACGGGCAGACCTGGTCCTTCGGCGCGCCGCGCTACGCCGACACCCCCGGCGCCGACGGCCAGCTGGCGATGGTCGACTCGGACGGCTACGGCGAGGGCGGCGTGCAGGACACCACGCTGGTCAGCCCGGTCGTCGACCTGACCGGCCACACGTCGCCGCAGATCAGCTTCGACGGCAGCTACATCCCGTTCCCCGACCAGGCCGGGTCGGTCGACCTGAGCCTCGACGGCGGCGCGACCTGGCCGGCCTCCTACCCGATGCCGGGCGGGCTGCGGCACTTCGAGTTCCCGATCGCCGCGGCCGCCGGCCAGCCGCGGGTGCGGGCGCGGTTCCACTTCACCGGCGGCTGGAGCCGGCGCTGGCAGCTGGACAACGTGCTGATCGGCAGCCGGGCCTGCGCGCCGGCCACCGGCGGCATCGTGGCCGGGCACGTCACCGACGACAACACGGGCAAGCCGCTGGCCGGCGCGGTGGTCACCAGCGACGCCGACGCGACCGCCTTCGGTGTCACCGACGGCGACGGCTACTACTGGCTGCACAGCCCGTCCGTCGGGTCGACGCCACTGACCGTGACTGGCGGTTTCTACACCACCGCCAAAACCAAGGCTCAGGTACGCCAGGGAGCGGTCAAGCGGGCCGACGTGCGGCTGACCGCCGGGCGGCTGACGATCGATCGCGGCGCCCTGGCGTACGAGAAGAAGCTGGGTCAAGCCGGCAGCGAACCGCTCACCTTCACCAACAACGGCGCCGACCCGGTCAAGGTGCACCTCGGCGAGGACACCGGCGGCTTCACGCCGCTGGCCGGCGTCCGCTCGACCGCCGGCGCGCCCGACCAGGTGACGGCGACCTGGGTGAGCATGGCCGAGGCGGCCGGTCCCACGTCGACCCCGCCACGCCAGGCCACCCCGTCGACCGTGCCCTGGGCCGACCTCGCCGACTACCCCGTGCCGGTGATGGACAACCTGGCCGCCACCCACGGCGGCAAGGTCTACTCGGTCGGCGGGACCAGCGGAAACACGCCCTACCAGGCCGGGTACGTCTATGACCCGGCCGCCGCGACCTGGTCCCCGATCGCCGACCTGCCGGCCGCGGTCACCGCTCCGGTCGGCGGCTTCATCGGGACCAAGCTCTACCTGGCCGGCGGCTGGTCCGGCGGCGGGGCCAGCCGGCACACCTACGTCTACGACCCGGTTTCCAACAAATGGGGTGAGAAGGCCCCCCTGCCCAGCGGGGCCGCGGCCGCCGGCGGCGCGGTCGTGGACGGCAAGCTCTACCTGGTCGGCGGCTGCACGACCAGCAACCCCTGCAACCAGACCGACAAGGTGTACGTGTACGACCCGGCCGCCGACACCTGGCGCACCGCCCCGGCGTACCCGTCGGTGGCCTCGTTCCTGGCCTGCGGCGGACCCCAGGGCGAGCTGGTCTGCGCCGGAGGCACGGCGGGTCCGGGCCGGGCGCTCAAGGACACCTACGCCCTCGGCGCGACCGGCTGGACCAAGCGGGCGGCGCTGCCCGGCGACCTCTGGGGCGGGGCGGCCACCACGGCCAACGGTCACCTGCAGATTGTCGGCGGCGTGGTGGCCAACGGCACCGCGCTCAGCAACCAGGCCGTCGAGTACGACGCGGCCGTCGACGCCTGGACCCGCCTGCCCAACGCCAACAACGCCACCTACCGGGGCGCCGCGGCCTGCGGCCTCTACACGGTCGGCGGCTCGGCCGGCGGGTTCTTCTCCACCTGGTGGGTGCAGAACCTGAGCGGGTACGGCGACTGCGGCCAGGACGTGTCGTGGCTCTCGCTCTCGACGTCGGACTTCACCGTCGCCCCCGGGCGCAGCGTGACGGTCCGGGTCACCGCCGACTCGTCGGTGCTGCCCCAGCTGGGCACCTACCGGGCGCGGCTGACCGTCTCGACGGACACGCCGTACCGGGACCTCGCCCCCGTGGCGGTCGCCCTGACCACAACACCGCCGGCCTCGTGGGGAGAGCTGTCCGGCGTGGTGCGTTCCCGCGACGGTGCGGCCATCGGGGGCGCGACGGTCGCGCTGTGCCCCGGGTACGACACGACGACCGGCGAGTGCGGTCCGACGTCGTACACCCTGAAGACCGACACGGCCGGCGCCTGGCACCTGTGGCTGGACAGCACGTCCAACCCGGTGCAGGTGATCGCCGCGAAGGACGGATACACCCCGGCGACCCGTGTCGCCCAGGTCCGGAAGGGCGAGACGACCACCGTCGACCTCGCCCTGGCCGCCGACCCCGCCGTCACCGCGGCGAAGGCCGGCGCCTTCCTGACCGGCACCCTCCACCGGAGGCGGTAGGGGGACCTCCGGATCGAACGGCCGGGCACCCTTGATCGCCGGGGCGCCCGGCCGTTCAGCCGGCGACGTGGGCGGTGTTGTCGACCCAGTGCTGGGCCAGGCCGGCGTCGCCGCTGACGCTGATGCCTTCGCCTCCGCTCAGCGGGACCCGCCGGGTCAAGGTCAGCAGCAGCGATCGGGCCGGGCCGGTCACCGTCACATCGGCCGGCCGGCTTCCGGACTGCAACACCGCTCCCTCCGGCTGCCGTTCGACGAACCAGGCATCCGCGGTGTCGGTGGCCAGCAACCGCAAGGTCTGCCCGGTGCCCCGGATGGCATGGGCCGACGCGGGCCGCGCCATCTCCCAGGTCGGGGAGGTGAGCATCGCGAGATGGTTGCTGATCAGCGCGGCGGCGACGCCGGCGTCGACCTCGACCGGCCGGCCCGCCGCCGCGTCCGCGTCGAAGCCGTGGATGACCGTCTCGTTGAGAACGCTGGACAGCCAGAACCGCCCTCCCGTCCGCCCGTCGGCCGCGGCGTTGAACACCGGCGCTTCCAGGGCGTCATCGGAGAAGGCGCTCACCACCCGCTGTGCCGACTCCGCCAGCCAGGCCGGCCACGCATCGGGGTCCTCGGGGAGCACGGCCATCTCGGTGGGCAACCGGCTGGGGTCGACGATGCGCCGCTCGACGATCTCCGCGACCCAGTTCTCGGTCTGCCCCACATGCGCGACCAGATCGGCGACGGTCCATTCCGGAGTCGTCGGCACGGCGGCGCCGGGGCCGGCCGCGGCGGCCGATTCCGCCAGCCGCCGGGTGTGTTTCACGATCGCCTGCCGGGCCAGTTCCACGTTCAGCTCACTCATGGGACCTGACCCTTCCACAGGTTCGTCCGGCCACGACTGATCGGCGCGGACCTGGTAGCGGCACTTCAAAGCCGAAGTCTTGGCCGCTTTGGGCGACGTGCAGCTGATGCTGGGCCGTCCCGCCGACGCAAGCGACAGTCTGCGGTCAGCGCCGGCTCTCTTCGACGAGATGAATCATCCTGACGCGTCGCGGACGGCCGAGAAGGTGAGCAGCATCCGACCGCGTCGTTCTTGACAGAGACCTCGCGCTCCCTAAAGTGGTTGCAGAACGCAACCGCTATGGGGGATGAGGGATGGGCCGATGCTGAGGCAGGTCGCGGAGGGTGTGCTCGTCCACCAGAGCGAGTTTCTCCAGAGCAACACCATTGTCGTGCGGGGCCTCGACGGCGTGTTGCTCATCGACCCCGGGCTGCAGGACCACGAGATGGCCTGCCTCGCGGACGACCTGTCCCGGGCCGGCCAGACCGTGGTGGCCGGGTTCTCCACGCATCCGCACTGGGACCACCTGCTCTGGCACGTCCGGCTCGGGACGGCCCCTCGTTACGGCACCGAGCGTTGCGCGGCGACCGTCCGCGAGGAGCTGTCCCACCCGGACGCGAAGGCCGACATCACCGCCCACCTGGAACCGACCGGCATCGCCGAGCAGGTCTCGCTGGACCTGTACGGGCTGATCACCGGCCTGCCCGCCGGCACGGAGCGGATCCCGTGGGACGGGCCCCGGGCACGGATCATCGAGCACCAGGCGCATTCACCGGGCCATGCGGCGGTGCTCGTCGAAGGGGTGCTCATCGCCGGCGACATGCTCTCCGACGTGTTGATCCCGATGCTCGACCTGAACGGGACCGCCGACCCGGTCGACGACTACCTCGTCGCGCTGCGCCTGCTGGAGGGCGTGGCGGGTGACGTCGAGATCGTCGTGCCGGGTCACGGCTCGGTCGGCGGAGCCGATGAGCTGCACGCGCGGATCGAGCGGGACCGGGCCTACGTGCTCGCCCTGCGCGACGGCCGGGTTCCCGACGACCCGCGGATCGGCCCGTCGGCCAAGCCCGGCTGGGAGTGGGTCAGCGACGTGCACGACGGGCAGGCCGAGCGCCTGGCCGGACAGAACCAGGCGCGGTGAACCACTACCGTTGAGCGGTGACGTTGGGAGAGCTCGTCGAGCGGGTGGCCGGGTGGCTGGAACGGCTGATGCCGGCCGACGATCGGCGGGATCAGCTCGTTCTGGAGCTGCAGCAGCGGTTCGGGGCCGATCCGACCGAGGTGACGGCGGCCGCCTGCCGCGAGGTGGAGCGTGTCGCCTGGGCGTACAGCCGGCATCTGCTCCTGGTCTTCGAACCCGACGGGACGGATCCCGCGGACGAGGTGAGTAAGGGGTGGCCGCCGCCGGACGGCGAGGACATCAAGCGGCGCGCCGGTGGGGTCGGCGAGGTGCGGCGGCTGGCTGGCGGGACCGCGCTGATCCGGGTCGACGCGCTCGACGCGGTGGGACCGGCGCGGCCGTTCGTGGAGGCGGCCGTCACGTTGGCCGGTGGCGCCGAGCGGATCGTTCTTGATCTGCGCGGGAACGGTGGCGGTGATCCGGCGACGCTGGCGCTGATCGCGGGGCGGCTGCTGGGCGACGAGGCCACGAAGCTGTCCGAGGTGGTCTACCGGGATCGGCGGCGGCAGTGGTGGACGCCGGATCTGGCGCCGGGGACCGCCCTCACCCAGCCGGTCGCCGTGCTGGTGGGTGAGGGGACGTTCTCGTCGGGGGAAGCGCTCGCCTATCACCTTCAGGCGCGCGGGCGGGTCACCGTGGTGGGAACGCGGACGCCGGGGGCGGCCGACCACATCACCCCGATTCGGCTGGGGCCGAGCGTGCTCGGGCTGCTGCCGGAGGCGTACGTGGTCGACTCGCACACCGGGACCAACTGGGAAGGCCGCGGCGTCGTGCCCGACGTCTCCTGCCCGGCCGACGAAGCTCTCGCCGCCGCCCTCAGGCTCTAGCACCTCCGTCGACGCGCAGGACCGTGCCGGTGACGAAGGAGGCGCGGTCGCTGAGCAGCCACGCCGCCGCCTCGGCGATCTCGGACGGGTCGGCGCCCCGGCCCATCGGTGTGGCCGCGACGATGCGTTCCTGGAGGCCGGGCGACTGCTGCTCCCAGGCGCGCATCATCTCGGTCCGGGTGTTGCCGGGGGCGATGGCGTTCACCCGGATGTTCTCCGGGCCGTAGGTGACCGCCGCCGATTCGGTCAGGCTGTTCACGGCGCGCTTCATCGCCCCGTACACCGGGAGGGCGGGGTTGCCCATCAGGCTGCCGACGCTGGAGTTGTTCACGATCGCGCCGGCGCCGGCGGTGGCCCGGATGGCGGCCACCTCGGCGACCATCGACAGCCAGACGCCGCGCAGGTTGATGCGGTAGAGGCGGTCGAACTCGTCCTCGGTCATGTCGTCCAGCGGGCCGGGGCTCTGGTTGGTGGCGCCGTTGTTGAAGGCCACGTCCAGCCGGCCATGCCGATCAACGGCGAGATCCACGGCCGCTCGTACGCTCGCCGCGTCGCCCAGATCGCACACCACGTGGCCCGCCGTCCCGCCCGAGTCCCGGATCTCCTTCGCGACCGCCTCCAGCTCGTCCGCGCTCCGGGCGGCCAGCACCACCGTGGCGCCCTCGCGGGCGAACAGCCGGGCGGCGGCGGCGCCGATCCCCCGGCCCGCGCCGGAGATGAAAGCGACTTTTCCTGCCAGCAGAGGTTCCATGACCCGAGCCTGCGTCCGGCCCGGGTGCCGGAGCCAGGTACCGGAGATACCTGGCTGGGCGACCATCACGGGGGCACACTCGGGGCGTGGACAGGCGTGAGCTGGCCCAGTTCCTGCGCAGCCGGCGTGAGCGGATCGCCCCGGCCGACGTCGGGCTGCCCGCGGGACCGCGCCGCCGGACCCCGGGGCTGCGCCGCGAGGAGGTGGCGCAGCTCGCGTACATCTCGACCGAGTACTACACCCGGCTGGAGCAGGCCCGCGGGCCCCATCCGTCGCGGGAGGTGCTGGCCGGGCTGACCCGGGCGCTGCGCCTGGACGACGCCGAACGCGACCACCTGCACACGCTGGCCGGAATGCCGGCCGCGCCGCCGCCCGGTCCGCCCCGCGAGGTCCGCCGGAGCCTGCTCGACCTGCTGCGCCGCCTCCCGCAGGCGGCCGCCATCGTCACCTCGGCCACCCTCGAGGTGATCGCCTGGAACGACCTGGCCGCCGCGCTGATGATCGACTTCTCGGCGGTGCCGCGGCGCGAGCGCAACCTGGTGTGGCGTGCCTTCCTGGGACCGCACCTGTTCGGGGTGTCCGACCTCGACGCGTTCCGGGGGCACGCCGCGCTCAAGCTCCGGGCCGCGGCCGCCCGCTACCCGGGCGATCCCGAGGTCGCCGACCTGGTCGCCGGCCTGCTCGCGGGCAGCCCGGAGTTCGCGGCCCTCTGGAACGCCCACGACGTCACGGCCGGGCCGGCGATGGTCAAGACGTTCGACCATCCGCAGGTCGGGCCGGTCACGGTCAACTGCGACCAGCTCGACATCACCGACCGCGACCAGAACGTGGTGATCTACACGGCCGAGCCGGGTTCGCCGGCCGAGGCGACGCTGCGTCTGCTGTCGGTCATCGGGACTCAACGGATGGACGTTCCCCGGTAAGCTGCCGCCTCGACGTTGGGGGGCGGTCGATGGCTGGGACGGGAGATGCCGCGCGGCGGGGGCGCCGGGAGGCCACGATGGACGCCGCGCTGCCCGAACATCGGGTCGCCTTCGCGTCGCGGTTGCGTGATCTGCGGCGGGACTGCGGGCAACCGACCTACCGCACGATGAGCGAGCTCGCGCACTGCAGTCTGGCCTCGCTCTCGGGGGCGGCCGCGGGCCGTCGTCTGCCGACCTGGGAGACCACGCGGGGGGTACGTGATCGCGTGCCTCCGCCACGCCGGACGGCCGGACGATGTCGACGCCGTCCTTCCGCAGTGGCGCCGCCTGTGGGAGGACGCCTCGCTGCGGGAGAAGGCGCTGCGCGTCCCGGCCCCGGCGGCCGCTCCCCCGCCGCCGGTCCAGCGCCGGCACCGGGCCTGGTGGCCGGCCGCCGTGCTGGTCGTGGTGGCCCTGCTGGTGACCATGGCCGGGGCGAGCGCCCGGCCGCCCGCGCCGGCCCCGATGGCCGGGCTGTTCAACATCCTGGTGATGCCGTCGGCGTCGCTGCCGGCGCTGGAGAACACGCTCTCCCGGGAGTTGGAGCAGTGGGCGCGCGACGAGCCGATCGTCGCCGTACGCGGGCCCGACGGGGTTGATCCGGCCCCGTCCGCGGCGCTGGTGGACGTGGGCCGGAAGCATGGCGCCGACGTGGTCCTCAGCGGACGGCTGACCGAGGCGGGCGACCTGTGGACGATGACGATCGACGTGGTGCTGACCGAGCGGGTGTTCAGCGAGACGCCCGAGTTCGTCGGCCGCCACGAGATCAGCCTGACCGAGCCGGCCGACGTGATCGGCGGCAACGTCGAGGTCAACCGGCAGCTGGCCGGCGACGCGGTGCGCTACGTGCAGTCGGTGGTGGCGTTCGTGCGGGGGCTGGGCCGGTACGCGCTCGACGACTATCCCGGGGCCGAGCGTGACTTCCGGACGGCCGACCGGATCCGGTCCGGGATCACCGACACCGTCCGGGCCGAGGTCGTGCTGCTGATGCTCGGCAACGCGGTGGGCCGGGCCGGGCGCTACGGCGAGGCGGCGACGATCTTCCGGCGGGCACTGGCCGAGCAGCCCGGGTACGCGCGGGCCACGGTCGGGCTGGCCGAGGCGTTGCGGGCGGGCTTCCACTCCGACCCGGCCGACCTCCGGCAGGCGATGGACCTGTACCGGGCGGCGCTCGGCCACCCGGGGAACGCGCTGCTGGAGATGAAGGCGCGGCTCGGGCTCGGGCTGACCTACCAGCGCCTCAGCATCGCCGGGCCGCCACGCTGGGCCGAGGCGGACGCCGAGTTCGGGGCGGTGCTGCGGGCGTACCGCGCATCGGCCGGGCTGTCGCCGGAGGCCGGGCGGCAGTCGATGCGGCTGGCGGCGGAGGCACGGGCCGGCCAGGCGCTGTCGGCGTGGATGGCCGGGCGGAACGCGGAGGCGGCGATCGGGTACGAGGAGGCGCTCGGCCTGCTGAGCCGGATCGGGGTCGACCGGCCCACGATCCGGGAGCGTGAGCTGCTGTTCCTGCGGAATCTGGGTGACGTCTACCGGGCCATGCGGGCGACCGGCCGGGCCGAGGAGATCGACGCCCGGATCCGGCGCGCCGGGGGTGAGCCGTGATCCGGCGGCGGTTCCTGTGGGCGGCGCCGGTGGTTGCCCTGGTGGCCGGCTTCGTCGTCCGGGCCGGTGGCGCCGGGACGGCCGCCGCGCCGGTGCCGCCACCGGCCGCGACCTCGGCCGGGCCGGACGCGTCACTGTCGCCCGTGGCGTCGCCCTCGGTGTCACCGGCCACGACCTCGCCGCCGCCGCGACGTCCGATCGATCGGCGGGCCGGGCCACAGCCCGGGGTGCGGCCGGGCTCGCCCACCCCCTCGTCGTCAACGGCGCCCGCGCCCGGGCCTTCGCCGTCCGCCGGGGGCACGCCGTCGCTGGACGACCTGCTGGAACGCCACGATCCGGTCCCGCCGGGCGTCGCCGAGCAGATCAGCATCTTCTCCGGCGGCGGCACGGACTGCCAGGGGATCCTGCCCGAGCCGCTGAGCGTGGGCGTGACCGACGTCCGTACCGTGCCCGGCGTACCCGTCATCTGTGTCAATGGTTTCGGCGACGCCGACCTGACCGTGACCGTCACCACGCCTTCCGGCCGCCGCAAGGTCATCACCCGCGCGGGCACGGCCGAGGGTGGCGACTCGATCCCCTACCCGCTCGGGCCCGGCAGCGAGACCGGCAAGTACCTGGTGCGCGTCGACCAGAACAAGGAGACCGCGGCCACCGAGTTCAAGGTGGAGCGGGCGACCACGCCGACGCTGTGGATCACCCCCGAGCATGTGGCCAAGGGCGAGGGCGTCGACGTCCTGCTGGGCGGCTTCCCGGCGGCCGGCCCGGTCAGCCTGCACCTCTACGTCTGCGGCCGGCAGCTCCGGTACCGCACCACGCTGACCGCCGCGGTCGATGCCACCGGCCAGGCCCGCGTGACGCTCCCCACCAGCACACGCACCCCGGACAACTGCTACGTGCTGATCAACCCGCTGGTGTACGACCCGCTCGCGCCGCGGGTCGGCAGCCTCCCGCCGCACCTGATGTTCTGGGTCGACTGAAAGACTCGAGCCGGCGTGCGGGCGGACCCGCACACCGGCTCGACCTGTCCTATCCGATCTGGCCTAGCCGATCGCGTACGCCCGGATGACCGTGATCGCCGCGGTGTTGCCGGCGCCGTCGATCAGGTGGACGCGCAGCGAGACCGCGCCCGACCCCGGGTTGGTGACCTTGATGATCCGGCTGTCACCGGCGCCGGTGACCCGGGCGGGCTGCCAGCTGTTCCCGTCGTCGGTGGAGAACTCGGCCGTGAACTGCCGGTTCGGCTTGGCCGCCGAACCCTTGGGCCGCTCCACCGTCACCGGCACGTTGAACGCGCCGGCCGGGGCCGCGTTGGTCTGGTCCAGCTTCGGGCTGAACCGTGCCGTGGACAGCGGGAGCCGGTATTCGCCGGTGCCCGAGGTGAACGTCCACGACCCGCTGACCGAGGTGGTCAGGCGGTGCGGAGCGCCGCGCGAAGCCGACATCTCCAGGCGGTACGGCTTCGCCTCGGCCGGAACCTCGAAGATCCCGTAGTCGGTGTCGCTCTCGCCGATCAGCTCGTTGCCGGAGTAGAGCGCGGTCCGCGCCTTGTCCACCACCGACCAGCCGAGCTTGCCGTCGGCCTCGGAGAACAGCGGCACGCCGGCGTAGATCTCGTCGCCGAACCGTTCGGCGACGGTGATGTCGCCGCCGGTGAACGGGGCGAACGGCGCCCGGTTCCAGTCCTGCTTGTAGACCTTGCCGGCCTGATACCTGGTGTCGCCGACCGACGAACCGCTGAGGAAGTCCGCGAACTCGTTCGGGTCGGGCTGGTAGTCCTGCTCGAAGTCGGCCGACCAGGACTTCGGGCCGTCCGTGTTCAGGTATTCGTTGCGCTGGAACGGCAGGTGGAACGGGAGGCCCGCGGCCCAGCCGCCGATCTCGCCCAGGTTCGGCCAGTTAATCTTGACGCCGATCACGCCCTCGCCGGCCGCCTCCAGGTTGTAGTTGGCCTTGACCTGGGCCAGCGTGGCCGGGTCGATCTCCTTGACGAACCCGTTGTAGAACGAACCCTTGCGCAGGTACGAGGCCTCGTAGGTGTACGGGCTGTCCAGCGCGCTGCCGTCGGCGTCCAGCTTGGCGAACGCCGAGTTGATCGAGGCGGTGAAGGCGTCCGTCCGCTCGGCCCCCGGAACCTGCGCGGCGAACGTGTCGTCCTTGCTGAACGACAGGGCCGACGCACCGGCGCCGAACTCCTCCCCGCTCCAGTCGGCGTTCAGGGCGACCAGCGCCTGGCCGGCGTCCTTCTTGGGCGGGGTGATCGCGACCGGCTTGCCACGGCGGGCGTCCAGCTTGATCGAGTCCGGGCCGTCCACCACGAGCTTCGGGGCGACCAGCATGGTGGTCGTCGAGAAGTCCTCGGGGCTGATCCAGCTGAACAGGCCGTACTCGCCCTTGGGCACGCGGACCGTGGTGGTCGGCTCGCCGAAGACGTCGTACGAGGTGCCGTCGGTCAGCGAGACCAGCACGGTCAGGTAGCCCTCGTTGGGCGTGCCGTCCCGGCCGATGTGCTCGAAGGTGACGTCGTAGCTCTCCACCTCACGATTCACCGCGACCGGGGTCTCCACCTGGATGCCGTCGCCGGTGGCGACCACGCGTCCGGTGAGGAAGCCGTCCGGGCCGTCGCCGCTGGTGTCCGCGGTGACGGTGGCCTGGGCGGTGCCGCCGGCCGGCACGGTGACCGTGGTCGTGCCGAGCGCGAACGCGTCCGACTCCGACTCGAGCGCCAGGTTCAGCGTGACGGCTGCGGCGCCGCCGTTGCGGTACGTGATGGTCTTGCTGACCGGGGTGTCGTCGCCGTGCGGCCACTCCTGGCGGCCGAAGCTGACGCTGCCCTCGTCCACCGAGACCGCCTGGTGCACGACCCGGGCCACGTCCACCCGGCCGGCCCCCTGCTCGAAGACGCTCGCGCCGGCGGTCGGCTTGGCCGCGCCCATCAGCAGCGTCTTGCGCTGCTTGGGGGACCAGCCGGGGTGCTGCTGGGTCACGATCGCGGCCGCGCCGGCCACGTGCGGGGTGGCCATCGAGGTGCCGGAGAGGCTGACGTACCCGTCGCCGGCCGGCTCGCCGATCACGCCGTTGGCCGCGCCGGCCGCGACGATGTCCACGCCGGGCGCGGTGATGTCCGGCTTGATGGCGTCGTCGCCGACCCGCGGGCCGCGGCTGGAGAAGTCGGCGATCTGGTCCTGGTCGTCGACCGCGCCGACGGTCAGGGCCGAGTCGGCGCTGCCGGGCGAGCCGACCGTGTGGTCGCCGAAGAAGCCCGAGTTGCCGGCCGCGATCACGAACAGCGCGCCATACGCCGCGGTCAGGTCTTCGACCGCCTGCTCCATCGGGTCGATGCTCGGGGCGTCACCGCCGCCGAGGCTCAGGTTGACCACCGGCGCCACCTGGGCGCCCCACTGCATGCCGGCCAGGATCGCCGACTCCTCGCACCAGTCCTGCTCGCACACCTTGCCGATGGCCAGCTTGGCGCCGGGCGCCACGCCCTTGTACTTGCCGCCGGACTTGGCCCCGCTGCCGGCGATGATCGAGGCGACGTGGGTGCCGTGGCCGACGTTGTCGTCCGCGGTCGGCAGGTTGGTGAAGTTCTCCGTCGCCACGATCTTGCCGGCGAAGTCGGGGTGGGTGGCGTCGATGCCGGTGTCCAGGACCGCCACCGTCACGCCGGCGCCGTCCAGGCCCTCGGCCCACGCGGTCGGCGCGCCGATCTGCGGCACGCTGACGTCGAGGTTGACCTTGCGCTTACCGTCCAGGTAGATCCGCTCGACGTTCTTGTCCTTGCGCATCGAGACCCACGAGTCGCCGCGGTCGGCCTGCGGGACATCCACGGCCAGCGCGCCGATCCCGGTGAGATCGCGGGTGACGCGGGCGGTCGCGGTCGCCGGCCTGCTCTTGCTGTTCTTCGGGTACGCGAGCAGCACCGGGAGCGCGGCGTTGCCGGTGTAGCCGAAGTCCTTGAGCGCGGTCAGGTCGAACAGCCGCTGGTCGACCTTCCCGGCCCGGATCAGGGGCAGGGCGTCGGTGGGGATCACGTACCGGTGACCGTCGGTGTTCCGGCCCAGGAACCGGATCTTGTCCCGGCCGGGCCCGCGCCGCACGCTGACGCCCTTGTCGGTGAACGTGACCCGGTCGCCGGTGATGAGCGTGACGCTGGTGGTCTTGTCGTCGGTGGTGTGCTTCGGTGCCTGCGCCGCCTGCGCGGCCGCCGGGGCGACCGCGCTGAGCGCGGCGGCCGTCCCCACGGCTACCAGAGCGGCGGAAAGTCTTCTCAGGCGCATACCCAGCCTCCCCGTCGGCCGAGCCCCCTTTTGCCCGGCGCATCGATGCCGGTAACTCTCCCACAACAGCGCAACCATCCCCTGTAGACCGGATCACATCTCGTCCCTGCTGGTCATGTCCGCTTTGTTGACACGGCGTTGACGATCACGGCTGGGAGTTCGTGCACATACCCGGAAACCCGGGTCACCCCTGCAACGCGTTGGCCAGGGTGCGTTCCACCTGGTCGACGCGTTCCGCCGCCTCGGCCGCGGTGGCGCCGTGCAGCTCGATCTCGACGGCGTGGATGATGCCGCCGGCGCTGACGATCGGGTCCGGCGCGAAGAGGATGCCCCGCTCACGCAGCAGGTCGGCGGTGCCCGGGGCGTCGAGCTGGTTGTTGGCCGGGCCGGCGACCGCCGCGCAGCGCAGGACGGGCACGGTCGCCGGGGTGAGCAGGCCGCCGAGCGCGGCCGGCACGAGCACGTCGACCTCGGCCGCGAAGCACTCGGCCGGCGTCGTCCAGGTGGCGCCGTACTCCTCGGCGACCGCGCGGCGGGCCGGGTCGATGTCGCTGACGATCAGCTTGGCGTGGCGTTCGGCCAGCATCCGGACGAGATGGCTGCCGACGTGGCCGAGGCCGAGCACGGCGAAGCTGCGGCCGGCCAGCTCCGGCGACCCGAAGAGGTGGGCGCAGACCGCGCGCAGGGCGGCGACGGTGCCGGCCGCGGTGCCCTCCGACGGGTCGCCCGACCTCGACGGCCGGCAGAAGACGTGCTCGGTGCGCTCGGCGATCACGTCCATGTCGGCCGGGCCGGTGCCGACGTCCGGGCCGGTGGCGTAGGCGCCGTTCAGGCTCGCGATGACGTCGCCGGCGTCCCTCAGCGCGTCGTCCCGGTCGAACGGCCCGTCCGGTGCGACGATCACGGTCTTCCCGCCGCCGTTGCGGAGGCCGGCCGTGGCGGCCTTGGTGGTCATGGCCTCGGACAGCCGCAGCGCGTCGGTCAGCCCGTCCCGCCAGTCCGGGTAGTGCTTGAGGCGGCAGCCGCCGATGGCCTGGCCCCGTTCGGTCGAGTGCACGGCGACGATGATGGTCAGGCCGGTGCGCCGGCCGCGTTCGATGACGATGCGTTCGTGATTCATGCCCTCAGTCCAGCGTCCGTTCACCTTCTTGGCGGCCGTACCGAACGAAATTCGGTTTTCGTGGCATGATCTTGGCCGTGGACGAACTTGATGCGGCGATCGTGCGCGAGTTGCAGTCGGATGCACGGTTGACCAACCGCGAACTGGCCGGCCGGGTCGGCCTCGCGCCGTCGACCTGCCTCGAGCGGGTACGCCTGCTCCGCCAGCACGGCGTGATCGGCGGCTTCCACGCCGACATCGACCTGGCCGCCCTCAACCGGCATGTCCAGGCGCTGCTGAACGTGCAGATCAGGCCGCTGAGCCGGGACGTGATCGAGGGCTTCAAGGCGTACGCGACCGCCCTGCCCGAGGTCCTCGAGGTCTTCGTGGTGGCCGGCGGCGACGACTTCCTCGTCCACGTGGCCGTGCCCAGCGTCGACGCCCTGCACGGGTTCCTGATGGACAAGTTCAGCAAGCGCCGCGAGATCGTCAGTTTCCGCAGCTCGGTGATCTACCAGCACGCCCGCAACCACGTGATCGCGGCGTTGTGATGGTCGGCTTCGAGCTGGCCGTGCAGGACGCGCACGGGCTGGCGGTGGCCGCGCGCCTCGGCGTCGACCGGGTCGAGCTGTGCTCGGCACTCCCCCTCGGCGGCGTCACGCCGTCCCTCGCGCTGATCGAGGCGGCCGCGCCCGGCCCACCGGCGCACGTGCTGGTCCGGCCCCGGGCCGGCGGTTTCACCTACTCCCCCGACGAGGTCGCGCTGACGGTCTCGGACGTGCGCCACGCGGTCGCCGCCGGCGCGGCCGGGGTCGTGGTCGGCGGCCTGCGCTCGGGGGTCGTCGACCGCGACCTCGTGGCGCGGGTGGTGGACGCGGCCGGCGGGGCGGCGGTGACCTTCCACCGGGCGTTCGACGCGCTGGCCGACCCGCTGACGGCCCTCGACACGCTGGCCGCGCTGGGCGTCGCGCGGATCCTGACCTCGGGCGGGCCGGGTGCCGTGGCCGACGGGCTACCCGGCCTGGCCAAGCTGGTCGAGGCGGCGGCCGGCCGCATCGAGATCATGGCCGGCGGCGGGGTGCGGCCGGCCCTGGTCGAGGCGCTCGTGGCCACCGGCGTCGACGCCATCCACGCCTCGGCCAAGCGCGCGGTCGCCGACGCCACCGGCCTGTCGCTGGGCAGCGCGGCGTCCGGTGTGGCCACCCGAGAGACCACCGACGAGGACGAGGTTGCCCGCCTGCTGGCCGCGCTGACCGCCTGACGCGCTCGGAGTCAGGCAGTCCAGACCCAGGTCAGACGCTCGTACCGGGGCGTGAAGCCGGCCCGGACCACGTTGCGGGCCGACGAACCGTCGGCGTACGCCTCGGTGATCAGCAGCCGGCTTCCCGCCGCCTGGGCGTCCCGGACCCGGGCCGCGATGAGCGCCGACTGCAGGCCACGGCCCCGGTAGCCGGGGTGGACGGCGCCGGAGACCAGGTGGGTCTCCTCGGCGTCGCGGTAGGCGAGCGCCGCGGCCACCATCTCGGTCCCGTCCCAGCAGGCCCACGCCTGGAAGCGCGGGTCGGCCAGCGCCGCCGTGGACAGGGCGATGTGCGGCTCGGTGGCCAGCCCGAAGGCCTCCCACGTCAGCGTGGCGCAGCGTTCGAACGACGGAGGATCGACCAGGCCGGTACGCAGCGCGGCGCCGGCGTCCGACGGCGAGAGCGGCGGCCGTCCGGAGTAGGCGATCACCCGGGACCCGAGGGTCATCCCGTGCTTGGCGACGATCGGCTCGACATCCCCGTTCTCGAACCGCGGCATGACGAACTCGGCCCGGCGTACCCCGCGGTCCCGGAAGTGGGCGACGATCTCCTCGATCAGGTCGGCCGTGGGCGGCGTCTCGAAGCCGACCGCCCGGCACCAGAAGCCGGCCGCCGTGACCGGTGTGCTGATCACGGTGATCCCGCCGATGGTGGTGACCTCGATGTCGTAGCGGCGGCGCAGCGACGACGGCGTGGCTAGCATCGACACGGTGGCGACCTTGGCCAGCGACTGCTCCAGCATCAGGCGGTCCACAGCCAGGTCTGGCGTTCGTACTGCGGGACGAAGCCGGCCCGTATCAGGTTGCGGGCCGAGACGTTGTAGCCGTCCGGCGCCGTGCCCGTCTCCACGACGATCACGGGGCAGCCGGCCTCCTGGGCGGCGGCCATCCGGGCCGCGATGATCGCCGCCTGCGCGCCTCGTCCGCGGTGGGCCGGGACGGTGGCGCCCGAGAACAGATGGGCGGCCTCGGGATGCAGCCGCACCAGGCCGGTGGCCACGATCTCGTCGCGATCCCAGCAGGCGTACGCGCGGAAGTGCGGTTGCGACAGGGCGGCCGCGGTCAGGTCGATGTTGGCCGGGGTGCTCATGCCGAACACGCCCCACATCACCGCCGACCACTGCTCGGCCTCGTCCGGCGTCACCAGCGCCGTGCGCAGGCCGGGCGGGTCGGCGGGAACCTCGAACGGCGCGTGTACGGCCAGCTTGAGGCTTCCGCCGCCCTCGGTCAGGCCGTACTTGTCGGCGATCGGCGCCCACTCGTCGGTCCGGGCCTGCGGCGGGATGATCAGCCGGGCCTGGGCGACGCCGCGGGCGCGGTAGTGCTCGATGATCTCGCCGATCAGGTCGGCCGTGGGCGGCGTCTCGAAGCCGACCGCCTGGCACCAGAACGACATGTCGGGGCCGGGCCGGCTGAGCACCGCCACCCCGCCGATGGTGATCCCCTCGAGGCCGTACCGGTGGCGCTGTTCCGGTGATGAGGCGTTCACCAGGTCGAGGAAGGCGTGGGCCTCGGATTGTTCGAACACACCTCAAGAGACGCGACGGAGGCGGCCACGTTCACGTGATCACCGACACAGACGGTGAACGGGCGTGCCCGGGAGAAGCTGACGCGCGCCACGCCGAATGACCGGGTAGCGAGGCTATTTGTCCGCATTGGACTAGCTTGTGATCATGACCGAGCTGGTCTCCACCAGGGTGGCCGTGCCCGCTGTGCTGGGCCGGGCGCGAGACCACCTCCTCGCGCGGCAGGACCGGGCCGGCTGGTGGCGCGGCCTGCTCGAGACCAACGTGACGACCGACGCCGAAGACCTGCTGCTGCGCGAGATCATCGGCCTCCGGCGGCCGGACGACACCGCCGCCACCGCCGCCTGGATCCGGTCCCGCCAGCGCCCGGACGGCACCTGGGCGACCTTCCCCGGCGGGCCACCTGACCTGTCCACCAGCGTCGAGGCGTACCTGGCCCTGCGCCTGGCCGGCGACCCGCCGGACGCGCCGCACCTGACCCGCGCCGCCACCTGGATCCGCGCCAACGGCGGCCTCGGCGGCACCCGCGTGATCACCCGCTTCTGGCTGGCCATGGTCGGCCTGTGGAGCTGGGACGCGCTGCCGGCGCTGCCACCCGAGCTGATCCTGCTGCCGCGATGGGCGCCGCTCAACGTCTACGACTGGGCGTCGTGGGCGCGGCAGACGATCGTGCCGCTGTCGGTGATCCGGGCCTACCGCCCGGTGCACCGGCTGCCCGTCGACCTGGCCGAGCTCGGCGGCCGGGTCCCGAAGGCGTCCCGGCGGGTGCTGGGACCGCTGCGCCGGGTGGCTCTGCGCCGCTGCTGGGACTGGATCCTGGACCGGCAGGAGGCGGACGGTTCATGGGGTGGCAGCCGGCCGCCGTGGGCGTACTCGATCCTCGCCCTGCCGGCCGACCATCCCGCGCGGGAGCGGGCCATCGCCAACCTCGACCGGTTCACCGTACGCGGCGCGGACGGCCGCTGGGTGGAGGCGTGCCAGTCGCCGGTGCGGGACACCGTGCTCGCGGTCGTCGCGCTCACCGACGCCGGGGTGCCGGGCGACCATCCGGCGCTCGCCACGGCCGCCGACTGGATCCTGGCCGAGGAGGTCCGGCGCACCGGGGACTGGGCCGTGCGCCGGCCGTACGCCCGCGCCGGGGGCTGGTCGTTCGAGTTCGAGAACGACGTCTATCCGGACACCGACGACACCGCCGCGGCCGTGCTGGCGCTGCTGCGGGCGCGGACCGTCCGCAACGCCCGCCGGGTGGACGCCGCGGTCCGGCGCGGCTGCGAATGGCTGATCGCGATGCAGTCGGCCGACGGCGGCTGGGGCGCGTTCGACGCCGACAACACCAGCCGGTTGCCGGGCGCGCTGCCGTTCGCCGACGTCGGCGCGGTGATCGACCCGCCCTCGGCCGACGTCACCGCGCACGTGGTCGAGGCGCTCTGCCACGGCGGCGCGGGCGGCACCACGGCGCTCCGGCGCGGCGTCGACTGGCTGCTGCGCGAGCAGGAGGCGGACGGTTCCTGGTTCGGCCGGTGGGGCGTCAACCATGTGTACGGTACGGGCGCCGCCCTGCCTGCCCTGGCCGCCGCCCGCACGGCCGTCGGCGGCGACCGCGGCGACCGCATCGACGAGGCCGTCGCCCGGGGCGTCGCCTGGCTGACCGCCTGCCAGCAGCCGGACGGCGGCTGGGGCGAGGACCCGCGCTCCTACCGCGACCGCTCCTGGATCGGGCGTGGCCCGGCCACCCCGTCGCAGACCGCGTGGGGCCTGCTGGGCCTGCTGGCCGGTCGCGCCAGCCCCGAGGCGATGGCCCGGGCCGCCGGCTGGCTGGCCGAGCACCAGCGGGCCGACGGTGGCTGGGACGAGCCGCAGCACACCGGCACCGCCGTCCCCGGCGACCTCTACGTCAGCCACCACCTGCACCGCGTGGTCTTCCCGATCAGCGCGCTCGGCCGCTACGCGCGCTGATCGTCTCAGATTCCGTCGGCCCAGTCGGCGAGGACGCTCAGCACCGGGGCCCGGCCGGTGAACCGGGCGGCCATGTCGCGGGGGTCGTAGCTGTAGCCGTTGGTGGTGGCCGTCTCGCCCGCCGCGGCCACCATGCGCGGCGCGAGCCAGAAGAACTTGGCCGCGCCCGTCACCCGGATCGCCCGGCGCACCACGTCGGGGGCCACCGTGCCGCGCATGCCGCGCACGTACGCGTCGGTCACCGTCGCCAGAACCTCGTCCAGCCGGGCCACGTCGATCAGCCCGTCGAAGAACGCGTCCAGGGCGAGGTTGGCCGCGTCCTCGCCGATCGCCCCCGGGCCGACGAACGTCCAGTCCAGCAGGACCGGCCCGCGTGGCGCGCCGATCAGGTTCAGCGACCACACATCGTGGTGACACATCGTCTGCGGCAGCGCCCGCGACGCCGCCAGCACGTCGTGCCGCCGCTCCCACAAGCGCCGCAGCCCCGCGCGCAAGGCCGGCGGCCAGGCCGACGTGACCAGCGGATGATCCCAGTCCAGGGTGTCCGGGACCGGCTGGGCCAGGGTGCCGTCGGTCAGGAAGTTCCGGGGCATCCACGCCGCGTCGAGCGGCGGGATCCCGGTCCAGCGCGCCTGGGCCACCCCCAGCCGGTACGCGATGTCGCCCAGCTCGGCGGCGCCCCACTTCAGGCCGGTCTCGCCGGCCACGTCCTCCAGCCACATCGCGACCGAACCGTCCGCCCGGTCCCGCACCGCGAGGCACTCCGGCGCGGACAGCCCGCCCTCGGCGAACAACGTTCCCGGCACGCCCGCCTCGTACGCGCACGGCTCCCGCCGCCAGTAGTTGAAGTGCCCCGGGTCGGCACTGGCCGCCATGTGCGCGGCCGCGCCGTCCCGCCTCGGCGTCGCCACCTTGAGGATGGCCGGCCCGTCGTCACGCACCACCCGCCAGACCCCGCCGGTGGTCTCGTTGGCCGAGCCGTGCTCCAGCTCCTCCGCGGCCCAGCCGTCGCGAACCAGATCGTCCGGAACCTTCATGCCGGGAAATCTAGCCGCGCTCGGGGCCCGGACGTAGTTGAGTGGGCCCGATGGACAGATCTTTGTACGCACATGCGCTCCGGTCGCACCGGCTCGACGCCGACGCCCCGCTGCCTCGTGACGGCTATCCGTTCCCTGATCAGGACGCGCATCCCCGGCTGTGGGTGACGCCCCGGCCGGCGGATCCCCGGCTCGAAGGCGTGGACGTCGCGGCGGCCCTGGACCGGCACCTCGCCGAGAAGTCGTTCCACGGGCTCAACGTCCCGCGTTATCGCAACGACCACATCGCGGCCGCGGCGCTCCGGGGTGACCGGGAGCTGGTGCGGGCGGCCGGGCGACGGCTGGTGCGGCACGGGACCGACCGGTGTGACGTCACGGTCGGGCTGGCGCTGCTCGCGGCGGACGACGCGGCGGAGGACGTTCCGCTGATCCAGACCATCGGGCTGCTGTCGGATCACTTCGGCGGGCTGGCCGCCGAGGCGCTGAGCCGCCGGCCCGGCGCCGAGCGATCGCTGCTCTGGCTGGCGCAACGGTCCGCCGGGTGGGGCCGGGTGCACGTGATCGACGCGATCTGCCGCCTCGGCGTCGGCGAGTCGCGCGACTGGCTGCTGCGCCACGCCTGCCAGAAGGGCGACTACCTCGCGGGCCACTACGCCTACCGGGTCGCGACCGCGGCGCATCTGCACGAGGCGATCACCCGGGACGACGCGGACGACGCGCTGGTCGATCACACGGGACGGCTGCTGAGGGCCATGACCGAGTTGCCGGGGATGGGACCTGCGTTGGCCGACTACCCGCCGGGGGCCGCCGTCATGGAGGCTTGGGCCGGGCACGTGGCGCGGCGGCCGTCCCACGCCGCAGGCCCGGACGGATTAGGCTCGCGCTCATGACCGACAGCGACTGGCGGGACGGCGAATTCCGACAGCGCCGGCCCTCCGCGGAGACCCTCGCCTGGGTTGCGGCGTCGATGGGCCGGGGCAGTCGCGTCGTCGGCCATCGCCGGCTGACCGGTGGCGTCTGCTCCGCCGTGCATCGGCTGACGGTCGAGCGACGCGGAGTGCGGACGTTCGTCGTCCTGCGGCAGTACCCGGGCGGGCTTGACCTGCGAGGGAGCCTGGCGAAGGAGATCGCCAACCTTGGTGTGGTGGCGGGAAGCGGGCTCCCGGTCCCGAACGTCCTGGCTGCTGATGTCGCTGGTGCTTCGACCGGTGGCGCGCCATCGTTGCTGATGACACGGTTGCCGGGGCATGTTCAGCTCAGCCCGGCCGACCCGCGGTCGTGGCTGACGAAGATCGCGGAGCTTGCTGTACTGCTGCATTCCCTCGATCTCCCCGCGAAGACCTTCAGACCGTGGACGGACTCCTGGATCGCTCCTCGAGACGGGTTCCAGGTGCCGGTCGACGCGTCGAAGCCGGCTGTGTGGAAGGCGGCGTTCGGTGTCATGGCGGCGCCGCCACCGAAGGACACCGCCGTCTTTCTGCACTGCGATCTCCTGCCCGTCAACCTGCTGTGGTCACGCGGGAAGATCACCGGACTGACCGACTGGAACTCCATCCATCGGGGGCCGCGCGCGCTTGACGTCGGGCACTGCCGGCGATACCTGGCGGCGCTCTACTCGCCCGACTGGTCGGAGCAGCTCCGGTCGCTGTACGAGTCGATCGCCGGGGTGACTCTCGATCCGTGGTGGGACCTGTACGCCCTGCTGCACTACGACGACAGCGGGCCGAAGTGGATCAGCGGCCAGGTCGCGGGGCGCCGTCCCGTCGATGTGCCCGGCATGACCGCCCGGGTCGAGGCCGCCGTCGAGACAGCGCTACGGCGCCTCGGATAAGGTCGATACCCCGCTAGAGGGTGGTCCAGAACTCGGCCATCCGCCGCTGGGCGACCGTTCCCCGCTGTGAGTTGCGCACCTCGTCGAGCAGGGCGAAGCGGCGGTTGCGGAGCTGGTCGACGATCTCGATCACCGGCGTACGCAGGACCGCGAACAACGCCCCGGCCAGCGGCGACGCGTACGAGATGAGTTCCCGGGCCGGCGCCGGATCGGTGGCCGGGCCGACCGTGCCGGTCAGGCGAAGGCCATAGCGGCGCAGGTCGGCCAGGGCCTTCTCGACGCGGGGGCGGTCGCCCTCGTGGATCGCCAGCTCGACCGTGCCGCAGAACTCGCGGAAGCGGCGCGCCTGGCGGCTCTGGCGTACCTCCAGCGCGATCGTCAGGCACTCGTCGCGGCTGCCGGCGCGCTGGATGATCGCGTCGGCCACCATCGGCAGCGGGGACGGCATCGCCTCGAAGCGCAGGGCGCGGTTCAGGTCCTCGTCGCGGGCGCGTTCGAGCTGCTCCAGGTCGCGGACGACCAGTTCGGCGAAGGAGCGCCGGGACGCCTCCTTGACCGCCGCGTCGATCACGCCGGCCCGGATGCTGTCGCTCCGGTAGACGCAGCCGTAGCGATCGGCCAACAGCAGATAGAACATCGCCCGGGCCAGCAGGGCGCCCCCGGCGGACCGGGCCGATGTCCGTGGCCGGGTCGGGCGGGCCCGTTCCGCCCGGCGGATGTCGTGCGAGGACCCGTCCAGGAAGCCGTGCAGCCTCGCATTGAAGTAAGCGCCTCGCGACGTCCGGTAGGCCACGCGCGGAATGCCGGCCACCTCGGCCAGGAGGTCGTCCCGGCCGACGCCGTCACCCAGCGCCTCGGCCACCTCGTTGAACTCGGCCGCCCGCAACGCCGTGCCGGGCCAGGTCCAGCAGGCAGTCCTTCGCCCGCTCCCCGAGCCGGACCTCAGCGGCCGGGTCGAAGAGCCCGAACGTGCCCAGGTCGAGCGAGAAGCCCTCGCCGACGATGATCCGATCGTGCAGGACGAGGCACTCCAGCATCGCGCTGGTGGCGTGGCCGATGGCGGGAAGGCCGTAGTGCCGGGCCAGCGCCGCCTCGCCCCGTTCGCCGGTCAGGAAGATCCGCGCCAGCTGATAGGTGGTCTCGTCGAACAGGGCGCCGGTCAGAGCCGGGAACGGCGCCGCCTGGAGCATGGCCGGCCACTCGTCGGGGATCGACACCTCGGGCGGGAGCGCGAAATCCTCATCGGACGGTTCGGGCATCCGCCCATCGTGCTGCATCCCGGCCGGAGGCGGCAAACACCGCCAGGACCCCGCCGCGCGGCTCCACGGCCTCGTCGAGCATCAGCCGGGCGATGGTGGCCCGCGGTGCTCCGGCCGGAAAGAACTGCCGTCGCATCGAAGCTGGCGGCCGCAGCGTGACGCGGGTGTCGTCGGGCTTGTCGGACAACGGCCCGCTGTGCACCACCGTGCCGCCCGCGTCGAGGATCGCGGTGTCCGCGGTGACCTTGTCGCCGTACTCGGCGCCGAAGCCGACCCGGAGAATCCGCCGGGTGAACGCGCTCACGGAGGCCGCCGACGGGCCGGTGCCCATCGCGCCCAGCCAGATGATGTGCCGGGGCTTCGCTGCGATGACGGCTCGGGCGCCGGCGGTCAGCGTGCCGGCCTCGGAGCGCCGGGTCACGCCGAGCGCGGAGATCACCACGTCGTCGGGGCCGATGACCTCACTCAGACCGGCGTGCACGTCCGCGCCGAGCGAACGGGCGAGGGCGCGCACCTCCAGGCCACGATCTTCTGCCTGGCGTACGAGCTGACGGCCGGTCCCGCCGGTCGCGCCGAGGATCACGACCGCCATCAGCCGGCCTCGGCCAGGGCGTCGCGCGCCGGACCGTGCACGCCCGGCGCGGCGGCCAGGATCGAGTCGGCGTGCGGCGTCCACGGCTCGCCGCCGATCGTGGTCACGACGCCGCCGGCCTCGCTGATCAGCAGGGCCCCGGTGGCCACGCCGGGCAGGACCGTCTCGTACTGCCAGAAGCCGTCCATCTGGCCGGCCGCGACCAGCAGCATCGGGAAGGTCGACGGGACGGTGGCGCGGACCAGGAACGCCCGGTCCAGCATGGTGGTGATCGAGCGGCCGATCCGTTCGTACGTCCGGGTCTGTCCGGCCTCGGCCTGGCCGGTGCCGACCACCGCGATCTCCAGCCCCCGCTTGGCCGAGACGGCGAGCTTGCGGCCGTTGAGCCACGCGCCGTGCCCGCGCCGGGCGGTGTAGGTGAGGTCGCCGACCGGCTGCCGGAACACCGCGAAGGCGACCTGCCCGTCCTCGACCAGCGCGATGCTCACGCCCCACTCGGCCAGCCCGTGCACGTGGTTGACGCTGCCCTCGGCGTTGTCGACGACCCACCACGCGCCGTCGCCGGGGAGCGTGTCCCCGGCGAACCCGACGTCGGGGCGCAACGCGGCCAGCGCGTCCCGCACCTGGGCCACCTGCTCGTTGCGCTCGGCCGCCACCAGCATCTGCGGCAGGTCGGCGGGGCGGGCGTCGGGCGACCAGACCGCCAGCAACCGGTCGCCGGCCGCCGTCGCGACCTTCGTGACTTCCTCGATCAGATCCATGCGTACGACGCTAGGAACGTTCCGTCCATGAGTCCAATGCATGTTGTTGATGGGACGCATTACCCTCGATCATGTGGACCTCAACCTGCTGGTCGGCCTGGACGCCCTGCTCGAGCAGCGCAGCGTGCAGGGCGCGGCCACCCAGCTCCACCTGACCCAGCCCGCGGTGAGCCGCATCCTCGGCCGGCTCCGGGCCGCCACCGGCGACGCGATCCTGGTCCGCAGCGGGCGTGAGATGGTGCCGACCGCGCGTGCCCTGGCGCTCCGGGACGAGGTCCGCGACCTGGTCACCAGGGCCCAGGTGGTGCTGGCCCCGTCGCACCGGCTCGACCTGGCCGGGCTGGAGCGAACCTTCACCATCCGGTGCCACGACGCGCTGCTGACCTCGGTGGCCCCGGGCGTGGTCGGCGCGGTCGCCGCGGCGGCCCCGGGCGTGCGGCTGCGGCTGCTGGGCGAGCGCCCCTCGGACGACCGTGACCTCAGCCGCGGCGAGGTCGACATCGAGGTGGGCGGGCCGCCGGCCACGGACGGTTCGATCGTCAGCCGTACGGTCGGCACCGACGAGATGGTCCTGGTGCTGCGGCGGGGCCACCCGATCGACGTCGCCCGCCCGTCGGCCGAGCAGATCGCCGAGGCGCCGCACGTCGCGGTGTCCCGCCGCGGCCGCGGGTACGGCCCGGTCGACGACGTGCTCAAGTCCCTCAACCTGGAACGGCACGTGCTGGCGACCGTGCCCACCGTGGCCGCCGCCCTGGCCGTGGTGGCCGGATCGGAGGCGGTCACCGTGCTGCCGCGCCGGCTCAGTGACCCGATCGGGCCACGGTTGCGCGCGCGGCCCCTCCCGTGGCGGCTGCCCTCGGAGCCGGCGGCGGTCAGCTGGCACCGGCGTCACGAGTCCGACCCGGCGCACACCTGGCTGCGCGAGCTGGTGGCGTCGACGCTCGCCGCGAGGCTGGGCCAGAACCCTCAGAACCCGATCGGCAGCCCGGCGTAGTTCTCGGCCAGGCCCGCCGCCCCGGCCTCGCTGCCGGTGACCCAGCGCAACTGGGAGAGCTGGAGCTGGGCGTCGAACGGGTCGTCGCCGATGTGCAGCATGGTGGTCATCCACCAGGAGAAGTGGGTGCAGCGCCAGACCCGCCGGGACGCGTCGTCGCCGTACCGGTCGGCCAGGGCCGGGTCGTTGTTCCTGAGCAGGGCGGTCAGCGCGGGCGCGAGCAGGGCGACGTCGGCGATGGCCAGGTTGAGGCCCTTGGCGCCGGTCGGCGGGACGATGTGCGCGGCGTCGCCGGCCAGGAAGAGCCGGCCGTACCGCATGGGGGTCTGCACGAAGCTGCGCATCGGCAGGACGCTCTTGTCGGTGACCGGGCCGGGGGTCAGCTTCCAGCCGTCCTGGCCGTGGCCGAGCCGGGTCGCCAGCTCGTCCCAGATCCGCTGGTCGGACCAGTCGCCGGCGGACGTGCCGTTGGGCACCTGCAGGTAGAGGCGGCTGACCGACGGCGACCGCATCGAGTGCAGGGCGAAGCCGTGCGGGTGCCAGGCGTAGATCAACTCGTCGGTGGACGGCGCCACGTCGGCCAGGATGCCCAGCCACGAGTACGGGTACGTGCGCTCCCACGTCGTCGCCACCGAAGCGGGGACGACGGCACGGCTGGGCCCGAACGAGCCGTCACAGCCGGCGATCGCGGACGCGTCGATCCGGCCCGGCCGCCCCTCGGCGTCGAGGTAGGTCACGTACGGGGCGGATGAGTCCACGTTGTGCACCTGGACGTCGCTCACCTCGTACACCACGGAAGCGGTGTTGGCATTGACCAGGTCCTTCTGCACCTCGGTCTGGCCGTAGACCCAGACCGACCGTCCGATGAGATCGACGAAGTCGAGGTGGTGCCGCTCCCCCGGCCACTGCAGGTAGATGCCTCGGTGCGGGAAACCCTCGGCGCGCAGCCGGTCGCCGAGGCCGGCCGACGTGAGCAGGTCGACCGAGGACTGTTCGAGGATGCCGGCCCGGATCCGGGACGCGACGTACTCCTGCGACCGGGTCTCCAGCACGACGGCGTCGACATCGGCCCGGCGGAGCAGGTGGGCGAGCAGCATGCCGGCCGGTCCCGCGCCGATGATGGCGACCTGGGTACGCATCCCGTCAGCCAACGGGCGCACGGCCGGGCCGGGCAAGCGCCGCCTACCGCTGAGCGGAAATGCTCCGGCCGATCCCCCGCGCCGCCACCTGCAGCGCCGACACCAGCCGGGCCCGGTCGCGCTGGAAGCCGGCCACCACGATGCCGAGCGCGGCCACCACCTCGCCGTCCCGCCCCCGCACCGGCACCGCCACCGAGCAGGCCCCGAGGCTCATCTCCTCGCTGGTCGTGGCGTAGCCGTCGCTGTGCACCCGGCGGATCTGGTCGAGCAGCCGGCCGGGCTGGGTCACGGTGTACGGCGTCACCCGGGTCAGCTGGGCCAGCACGCCGGTTCGCACGTCCTCCGGCGCGTACGCCAGCAGAACCTTGCCCACCCCGGTCGCGTGCAGCGGAAGCCGCGACCCCACCTGACTGACCACCGGCACCGACGCGTGCCCGGAGACGCGATCGACGTACAGCGCCTGGCTCCCGTCGCGCACCGCGAGGTGGACCGTGGCCAGCGTGGCGCCGTAGAGGTCGTGCAGGAACGGCGAGGCCGCCTGGCGCAGCCCGGTCTCCACCGGGGCGAGCAGCCCGAGGTCCCACATCCGGCGGCCGATCACGTACTCGCCGTCCGCCCGCCGGACCAGCGCCTCGCCCCGCACCAGCTCGCCGACCAGCCGGTGGGCGGTGGCCAGGGGCATGTGGGCGCGGCGGGCGAGGGCGGTCAGGCTGAGGCTGCGGTGCTCGTCGTCGTACGCGGCCAGCAGGTCCAGCACCCGCGACGTGACGCTGACCCGGGGGTGGGAGCTGTTGCCGGCCACCGCGCGCTCCTTTCGCTGGACGGAAGGCAAGTCTCGCTCATATCGGGCGTTCCTGCCTAGCGTCGCGGGTGTGACCGAGACGCAGGCCGAGATCACCGCGGAGATCCGGCGCATCGAGGCGGGCGACGCCGGCCGGGGGGTCGAGCAGCCCCGGCGCGACTACCCGCCGTACCGCAGCAGTCTCCTGCGCCACCCGACGAAGAGCATGGTCCACGCCGACCCGGAGACCATCGAGCTGTGGGCGCCGTGCTTCGGGCACCAGGACGTGGGCGCGGCCGAGGCCGACCTGACCATCCAGCACGCCGGCGAGCCGCTGGGCGAGCGGATGGTGGTCGCCGGCCGGATCACCGACGGCGACGGGCACCCGGTCGCCCACCAGCTGGTGGAGGTCTGGCAGGCCAACGCCGGCGGGCGGTACGCGCACCAGCGCGACCAGCACCCGGCGCCGCTCGACCCGAACTTCACCGGCGCCGGCCGCTGCCTGACCGACGCCGACGGCCGCTACCGGTTCCTGACCATCCGGCCGGGCCCGTACCCGTGGCGCAACCACACCAACGCCTGGCGGCCGGCGCACATCCACTTCTCGTTGTTCGGCCGGGACTTCACCCAGCGCCTGGTGACCCAGATGTACTTCCCCGGCGACCCGCTCTTCCCGCTGGACCCGATCATCCAGTCGGTCACCGACCCTGCCGCCCGTTCCCGGCTGATCGCGGAATACGACCACGACCTGACCCAGCCCGAGTACGCGACCGGCTACCGCTGGGACATCGTGCTGACCGGCTCGCACCGGACACCTCTGGAGGATGACGCGTGACGACGCCGGGCCAGACCGTCGGTCCCTTCTTCCACTACGCGCTCCCGTACGCCGGAGGCGGCGACCTGGTGCCGCCCGGCCGCGCCGGGGCGATCCGGCTGCACGGCCACGTCTACGACGGCGCCGGCGACGTGGTGCCCGACGCCCTCCTGGAGCTGTGGCAGCCCGGCCCCGACGGGCGCGTGCCCCGCGCGGGCGGCTCGCTGCGCCGGGACGGCTGGACGTTCACCGGGTTCGGCCGCGCCGGGACCGACGCGACCGGACACTACTCGTTCTCGACGCTGATGCCCGGGGCCACGTCACCGCGGCGGCTGCCGTTCTTCGCGGTCACGGTGTTCGCCCGCGGGCTGACCCACCGGCTGTTCACCCGGATCTACCCGCCCGTCGACGCGGCCGCGATCGCGAACGATCCGCTGCTCTCCGGGCTCGACCCGGCCCGGCGGGACACCCTGGTCGCCACGCCGGACGAACAGGGGCTGGTGTTCGACGTACGCCTGCAGGGCAACAATGAGACGGTGTTCCTCACCTTCCCCGGGCACCGGTGACGGGCCTGCTCTGGCCGGGCGCCTCCCGCTGCGACGGCCTGCTCACCGACTCGTCGTTGCTGTCGGCCATGGCCCGGGTCGAGACGGCCTGGCTTTCCGCGCTGGTCTCCGCCCATGTCGCACCGGCCTCGGCCGCGGTCGACCTCTCGACGGTGCTTTCGCCGGACGATGTCGCCGCGGTCGCCGCGGCCTCGGAATCCAGCGGCACCCCCGTCCTGCCCCTGCTCGACCTGCTCCGTTCGCGCCTCGACGGTCCGGCCGCGGAATGGCTGCACAAGGGCCTGACCAGCCAGGACACGCTCGACACGGCGCTCGTGCTGGAGTTGCGGGCGGCCTGTGACCGGATCCGCGCCGACCTCGCGGCCCAGGTGGCCGCCCTGGCCGGCCTGGCCGCCGCCCACCGCGACACACCCCGGGCCGGCCGCACACTGACCCAGCCGGCCGTACCCATCGTCTTCGGTCTGACCGTGGCGTCCTGGCTCGGCGGCGTGCTCGACGCGGCGCCCCTGCTCACCGCCGCGGCCCGCCTCCCCGTGGCGATCGGTGGGGCGGCCGGCAGCCTGGCCGCCGCCTCCGCGCTGTCCGACGACCTCGTGTCCCACGCCGCCGACCAGCTCGGCCTGCCACCCGCCCTGCCGTGGCCGACCCGGCGCGGCGCGATCACCCGCCTCGGCGACGCGCTGACCGGCTGCACCGACGCCTGGGCGCACATCGCCAACGACGTGCTGACCGCCGCCCGCCCCGAGATCGGCGAACTGACCGAGGGCTCCGGCGGCGCGTCCTCGACCATGCCGCAGAAGCAGAACCCCACCCTGTCCGTGCTCATCCGCCGCGCCGCCCTGGCCGCGCCCGGCCTCGCGGCCACGCTGCACACCGCGGCCGCCGAGCAGCGCGACGAGCGGGCCGACGGGGCCTGGCACGTCGAGTGGGACACGGTCCGCACGCTGGCCCGCCGTACCGTGATCGCGGGCTCCCAGACCGCGTCGCTGCTGGCCGGCCTCCAGGTACACACCGACCGCATGGCCACCAACCTGGCCGCCGCCCGCCCCGGCATCGACGCCGAGCAGAACACGATCACCGGGGGTACGGACGGCCCGTACCGAGGCGCCACCGACGCGATCATCGACGCCGCCCTGCGCCGCGCCACCGTCTTCCGGGCCGCATCGTGATTCCCGCGCTCACCGCCTTCCGGGCCGTCACGTGATTCCCGCGCTCACCGCGACGGTGCTCGCGGACGCGCCCGGCCGCCCGCTGCTGGTGGTCGGGCCGTCGATCGGCACCACGGTCGAGACGCTGTGGGGCCGCTGCGTGGCCCGGCTCGACGGCCGGTTCCACGTGATCGGCTGGGACCTGCCCGGCCACGGCCGCAGCCCGTCCCCCTCCGGCCCGTTCACCGTCGCCTCGCTCGCCGAGGCGGTGCTCGCCCTCACCGGCGGCGCCCCCTTCCGCTACGCCGGCGTCTCCATCGGCGGCGCCGTCGGCCTGGAACTCCTGCTACAGGCCCCGACCCAGGTCTCGGCGGCCGCCCTGCTCTGCACCGGCGCCCGCATCGGCACCCCTTCGTCCTGGCGCGAACGAGCCGGCCTGGTCCGCGCCTCCGGCACCGCCGTGATGATCGACGGCTCGGCCAAGCGCTGGTTCGCACCCGGCTTCCTGTCCCGCGAACCCGGCGTCGGCTCGGCCCTGCTGCACGCCCTGCGCGACACCGACCGCGAGGGGTACGCCCTGGCCTGCCTCGCCCTCGCCACCCACGACGTAGGTTCCCGCCTCGCATCGATCACCACCCCCGTCCTGGCCATCGCCGGCGCCGACGACGAACCGACCCCACCGTCGTCCCTGGCCGAGATCGCCTCCGGGGTCCGCTACGGCCGCCTCGCCGTCCTCGACGACACCGCACACCAGGCGCCCGCCGAGCGCCCCGCCGAGGTGGCGTCCCTCCTCCTGTCCCACCTGCTGCAGCCCGGCATGGCGGTCCGCCGGAGCGTCCTCGGCGACGCCCACGTCGATCGGGCATCCGCTTCGGTCACCCCGCTCACGGCCGGCTTCCAGGACCTGATCACCCGGTACGCCTGGGGCGAGATCTGGTCGCGCCCCGGCCTCGACCGGCGCAGCCGCTCCCTGATCACGCTGACGGCGCTGGTGGCCCTCGGGCACCAGGAGGAACTCGCCATGCACGTGCGAGCGGCTCGGACGAACGGGCTGACCGACGCCGAGATCGAGGAGGTGCTGTTGCAGACCGCGATCTATTGCGGGGTTCCGGCGGCGAACACGGCGTTCCGGATCGCCCAGCGGGTGCTTTCCGAATGGGACGAAGAAGCGAATCGCGCCACCGCCGAGGGCGTGACCAGCACCGGAACCCGACCGGGCTCCGCCGCCCCTGTGGACAACACCGTGGAACCGTCAGACCCGCGCGCTACATTCTCGCCCACCCAGAGGGGTGGGGGCGGTGGCGGTGGCCGCGATCTTGGAAAAGACGATCTTGGAGAGCCTGCCTCATGAGCCGGACCCGGGTGTCGACCGCGGCCGAGGCGGTCGCCGATGTCAGCGACGGCGCCACCGTGCTGGTCGGCGGCTTCGGGATGGCCGGCATGCCGGTGGCGCTGATCGACGCGCTCATCGAGCAGGGCGCGAAGGACCTCACGATCGTCAGCAACAACGCCGGCAACGGTGACACGGGACTCGCGGCGCTGCTGGCGGCGGGCCGCGTACGCAAGGTGATCTGCTCCTTCCCCCGGCAGTCGGACTCCTGGGTCTTCGACGGCCTGTACCGGGCCGGGAAGATCGAGCTCGAGGTGGTGCCGCAGGGCAACCTGGCCGAGCGGATGCGGGCGGCCGGCGCGGGCATCGGCGCGTTCTACTCCCCCACCGGCGTCGGCACGCTGCTCGCCGAGGGCAAGGAGACCCGCACCATCGACGGCCGCGACTACCTGCTGGAGTTCCCGATCCACGGCGATGTCGCGCTGATCGGGGCACACACCGGCGACCGGGCCGGCAACCTGGTCTACCGGAAGACCGCCCGCAACTTCGGCCCGGTGATGGCGGCCGCCGCCACGACCACGATCGCGCAGGTCCGGAGCATCGTGGACGCGGGTGCGCTCGATCCGGAGGCGGTCGTGACGCCGGGCATCTATGTGGAACACCTGGTGGAGGTGGCGGCATGAGCCTGGACCGCGACGGCATGGCCCGGGTGATCGCGCGGGACATCCCGGATGGGGCGTACGTGAACCTGGGCATCGGCCAGCCCACCAGGGTGGCCGACCACCTGGACCTGACGAAGGTGGTGCTGCACACCGAGAACGGCATGCTCGGCATGGGCCCGCTCGCCACCGGCGACCACGTCGACCCCGACCTGACCAACGCGGGCAAGCAGCCGGTGACCGAGCTGCCGGGGGCGGCGTACTTCCACCACGCCGACTCGTTCGCGATGATGCGCGGCGGGCACCTGGACATCTGCATCATGGGCGCGTTCCAGGTGTCGGCCGGGGGCGACCTGGCCAACTGGCACACCGGCGCGCCGGACGCGATCCCGGCCGTCGGCGGCGCCATGGACCTGGCCACCGGCGCCCGGGACGTCTTCGTGATGATGACCCTGTTCGCCAAGGACGGCAGCGCCAAGCTGGTGCCCGAGTGCACGTACCCGCTGACCGGCCTGGCCTGTGTCAGCCGGGTCTACACCGACCTGGCGACCTTCCACCTGACCCCGGACGGCGTCGTGGTGACCGAAACCTTCGGCATCGAGTTCGACGAGCTGGCGAAGCGGCTGGACATCGAGATCACGCGACCACGGTGAGGTTGGCCCGCACCTCGGCGAGCACCCGGGAGCGGGCGGGCCCGATGTCCGGCACCGGGATGCCCAGGGCCCGGCTGATCTCCGCCTCGGACAGCGGCGGGTCGGCGGCCAGCATGGTCAGCAGGTCGCGGTCGGCCGGCACCAGCCGGTCGAGCGCCTCCCGCAACGCCTGATGCCGCGAGGCGGCCTCCAGGACGCCGTCCGGGTCGGGGCGCAGACGCCGCACGTGCGCGCACTCCTCCCGGGTGACCGCGGCCAGCCAGGCCGGCAGCGCGCCGGCGTCGATCCGGTCGAGCCGCTCGACCAGGCGCAGCCACACCAGCCGGCTGACCGCCTCCTCGTCCTCCGGCGACAGACCGTGGCTGCGGACCACGAACAGCACCAGCCCGGCGTACCGGCGCACCAGCTCGTCCCAGGCCGAAGCCGTCAGTTCAAGGCCTTGACGTTGCATGCGTGCCCCCCACACAGCGGATGGATCTACGGGACAAGGGTGATCGATGGCGCCGGGTTTGACGACCAGCTTGCCCCACATGTGCAAGTACGCCGCCGTTCGCGCAGGTCAGCGATTTGTTCGCGGCTCTTTCTCGAACAAATCGAGCCGCCGGACGATGGCCGCGGAGGTGTTCTCGTACGCGGCGTCGACCGCGTCGGCGGCCCAGGAGCGCGGGAACTCACCCCCGGCGTACGGGCTCGGCGGCCGTCGCGGGCCGAGGCGATCCCGCCGAGATGCGGCGACTGCCGGCGGATGTCGATACGTCACGGTGGGATGCTACGGACGGGCCGGGGACGGCACGACCGGGTCAACCGCCGCGCGAGTGGGGCCGACGACCGCCGCGCAGGCCATGCCGAGGGCGGCGACCAGCGCGAACACGTAGAAGCCCCACGGGTAGCCACTGTCCGCGGTGAGCAGCGCGCCGATGATGATCGGGCCGACGATGGCGCCGATCCGGCCCACGCCGGCCGTCCAGCCCAGGCCGGTCGCCCGGTTGCCGGCGTCGTAGACCAGGCCGACGTAGGCGTACACCAGCGCCTGGGCGCTGAAGACGAACGCCCCGGTGACGAACACCGCGGCATAGAGCGGCGCCGCCGGCATCTTGATGCTGAGCAGGGCCAGGAAGACCGCGGCGAGGCCGAACCAGCCGAGCGTCGCCGGGCGCACACCGGCCCGGTCGGCCACCCGGCCCGCGACCAGCAGCCCGCCGATCGCGCCCAGGTTGAGCGTCAGGAGCAGGCCGAGGCCCTGTTCGAGGGGGTAGCCGGCGACGATCATCAGGTTGGGCAGCCAGGTGTTCAGGCCGTACACCAGGATCAGCCCGAAGAACGACGTGAGCCAGAAGGCGACCGTGGGCCGGGCCATGCCACCGGCGAAGAGCGAGCCGACCGGGTTCTTGACCGGCGCCTTGAACTCCCGTGACTCCGGGAGGTAGCGCCACATCAGGGGCGCCGCGATCAGCCCGGGGAGGCCACCGATGACGAACATCCACGGCCACCCGTGCCCGCCCCGGCCCATCACCAGCAGCCCGAGCACCGCGGTGAGGATCGCACCCACGTGGTAGCCGGTCATCACCCTGGTGGTCGCCCCGGCCGCCCGGCCCGGCCGGGAGAACTCGGTGGCCAGCGTGATCGCGGTGGGCAGACAGCCGCCCAGCCCCAGGCCGGCCAGGAACCGGAACGTGCCGAGCATCCCGATCGACGTCGCGGCCGCGCAGGCCAGCATGAACACCGAGAACATCGTCACCGAGAAGATCAGCACCCGGCGGCGTCCGAAGTAGTCGGTCAGGGTGCCGATGGCCAGCGCCCCGATGGCCATCCCGGCCAGGCCCGCGGTGGCGATCGCGGTGGCCCCGGCCGGGGTCAGACCCCAGACCTTGTCGCGCAGCAGCACCGGGATGACCGTGCCGAGCACGACCAGGTCGTACCCGTCCAGGAGCACAGCGGTCCAGCACAGCACGGCGGCCAGCCGGCGGTCACTCGGAGCGGTCATCGACCCAGGCTAGGAAGCCACCCGGGTCGAGGGACATCGATGACTTCCGCTGACCGGAACAGAGAGGACCGGGACGCGGGGCCGTCAGTCTCCGGTCAGATCCCGGCGGATGGCGATCACCGCGCCCAGCAGGGCGGCGCCCGTCCAGGCGGCGAAGACCCAGAGCAGATGGGTGTCGCCGGCGGCGGCGCGCAGGAACGCGGAGAACGGCAGCGGGCTCTCCAGGCGGCCGAACAGGCCCTCGACGAAGATGACCCAGCCGGCCGCCGCCCCCAGCAGCCACAGCGGGCGGCGGAGCACGGACGCGGTGGCGACGCCGAACACCGCCACGAGCGGCACCGCGGCCAGCGTGGCCCGGTACTCGGCCAGGTCACCCCAGTTGATCACGCCGAGGCCGCTGACCACCGCGATGACCGTAGCCACGGCCGCGGCGCTCAGGCACTGGGCGGCCAGCACCAGCAGGCGGCGGGGGCGGCCCAGGAACAGCAGCAGCGCGGTCCGGTGCTGGTAGTGCTGGGCGGTCAGCATCACGGCCAGCCCGAACGAGCCCAGGCCGGCGAACAGCGACCAGAACGCGGTGTCGAAGATGCCGAAGGTCAGGCCGAGCGCGACCGTCACGCCGATCGACACCCAGCCCGAGCGCAGGGCGAACGTGCGGTACAGCTCGCTGCGCAGCAGGCCGATCATCGGGCGCCGGCCAGGCTCAGGAAGATCTGCTCCAGGTTGGGGCGCTCGGACACCAGCTCGTACAGCGGCACCCGGGCCCGCAGGGCGATCTCGCCGGCGTCCTCGGCGGTCAGGCCCTCGACCAGCAGCGCCCGGCCGTCGGTCTCGACGAAGGCGCCGGCTTGCGCGTACGCCTGCCGGAGCAGTTGGTGATCGCCGCCGCGTACCCGGATCCTCTGGGTCTGCGCGTCTTCCAGCTCCCGCAGCGAGGTCTGCAGCCGCACCCGGCCCGCGGCGATGATCACCACGTCGTCGACCAGCTGTTCGAGCTCGGCCAGCAGGTGGCTGGAGATCAGCACGGTGCCGCCGCGGCCGGCGTGCTCGCGAAGCAGGTCGCGCAGCCAGGCCATGCCGGAGGGGTCCAGGCCGTTGGCCGGCTCGTCGAGGACGAGTACGGGCGGCTCGCCGAGCAGCGCCGTGGCCACCGCGAGGCGCTGCCGCATGCCCAGCGAGTAGTCCCCCGTCCGGGTGGTGGCGGCGCCGGCCAGCCCGACGTACTCCAGCAGGTCGTCGACCCGCCGCCGGCTCGCGCCGCACAGCAACGCCTGCGTGGTCAGATGGCCGCGCCCGGTCAGACCCGGGTGGCTGATTCCCTGCTCGAGGACCGCGCCGATCTCCCGCTGCGGCCGCCGGAGCTTCAGGTAGTGGCGGCCGTTGATGAGCGCGGCGCCGCTGTCGGCCCGGGCCAGCGCCAGCAGGATGCGCATCGTGGTCGTCTTGCCCGAGCCGTTCAGCCCGAGGAATCCGGTGACCCGGCCGGGCGCGGCGCCGAACGTGACGTCCTCGATCGCCGCGACGCGCCGGTACCGCTTGGTCAGCTCCCGGATCTCGATCATGGGTGGGTATTAAACACGGATTCCGAGGTGCGGACGGTACGGTTCCGGCGTGCGCACCAAGCAGCAGCTGACCGAGGACATCCGGCAACACCGGCGCGCGGCCCTCGTGGTCAACGCGCGGTCGAGGCGCGGGCGGCGGCTCTACGAGGCAGTACGCACGCGCCTGCTCGCCGCCGGGGTCACCCTGCTCGCCGACCTGCCGGTCGAGGGCGACCTCGAACAGGCGCTCGACCAGGCCCTGGCCGGCGGCGCCGACCTGATCATCGCGGGCGGCGGCGACGGCACGATCAGCACGGCCGGCCGCATGCTCGCCCACCAGGACATGGCCCTGGGCCTGCTGCCGTTGGGGACGACAAACAATTTCGCGCGTACGGCCAGAGTGCCGCTCGCCCTCGACCAGGCGGTCGCCACCCTGGTCGGCGGCAAGGTGGTCGACGTCGACCTGGGCCTGGCCGACGGCGTGCCCTTCACCAACCACGTCGGCGTGGGCCTGTCCGCCGACGTCATGCTCAAGTCGCCGCACCTGCTCAAACGGGTCTCCGGCCGGCTCGCGTACCCGCTGACCGCCCTTGGTCTTCTCACCCGGCACCGCCCGATGAAGGTGGTGGTGCGCGCCGACGGCCGCGAGCACTCCTTCCACACCCACCAGCTGTACGTGGCCAACGGCGGATTCCACGCCGGCCGCCCGATCACCGCCGACGCCGACGCCGACGACCGCCTCCTGGTCGCCTACGCGGTGGGCGGCCCCGGCAAGGCCGGCCTGCTCCGTGAAACCGCCCGCAACGCGGCCACCGGCCACCGCCGCTCCCAGCACCACGACCCGTTCCTGGCCGTCGGCGAACTCACCCTGGAGACCGACCGCCCGGCTCGCGTCGAGGTCGACGGCGAACTACGAGGCCAGACCCCGCTGCGCATCGGCCTCGACCCCAACGCCCTGCGCATCATGGCCCCGGAGGACACCCCGGACCGCTAGCCGCGCGGCGCGGTCTCAGGGGCGGCTCAGGGTGTTCCCCCGATCTGTCTGAGCCACAGTGGACGGCAAGCTCGGCGCATGCGATTCATCCCTGTTTCTCTGCTCGTGGCCGCTCTGGTCGTGGTCACACCCGGCGCGGCGACGGCCGCCCCGGTCTCTCCTCCGCTGAATACCGCCGCGCTGGAGGCGGCTCTCGACGACCTGCCCGACGATGAGGCCAGCGCCGCTCTGATCCAGGTCCGCGGGTCGTCCGGGGAGTGGTCGGGCACGGCCGGGCGGATCTCCGTGGAGTCGGAACGCCCGCCCAGCATCGACAGCCGGTTCCGGATCGGGTCGATGACCAAGACGTTCACGGCGGCCGTGGTGCTTCAGCTGGCGGCGGAGGGCCGGCTGCGACTCGACGGCACCGTCCAGCAGTACCTGCCCGGACTGCTGCCCAGCTCCTATCGGCCGATCACGGTCCGGCACCTGCTCACGTTCACCAGCGGGCTGAACGGCCAGGAACTGCCGCACAAGACGCCCGAATGGTTCTTCGAGCACCGGTACGACCACTGGGCCCCGGGCAGCCAGCTCGACCTGACCAAGCCCCTGGCGTTCAAGCCGGGCTGCCGCCAGCGCTACGGCAACATCGACTACATCGTGGCCGGGCTGGTGATCGAGAAGGTGACCGGCCACCGCTGGGCCGACGAGGTGACCCGCCGGATCATCCGCCCGCTGGGCCTGACCGGCACAAGCGTTCCCGGCGACGACATCCGCATCCCGGAACCGCACGTACACGGTTACGAGGCGACGGCCGAGGGATGGCGCGACGTCACCCTGGCCAACCCGTCGCTGCAGTGGTCCGCCGCCTCGATGATCTCGACCGCCGACGACCTCGACCGCTTCCTGGTCGCCCTGTTCACCGGCCGGCTGGTCCCGGAGCCGCAGCTCGCCGAGATGTTCACCGTCCCCGCGGTGACCGACTTCAGCACCGGGAAGCCGGCCGTGTACTCCGCCGGCCTGACCCGCCTCGACCTGGGCGGTCAGGTGCTGTGGGGGAAGAGCGGCGACCGCCCCGGCTACAACAACGGCATCGGCGCCACCCGTGACCTGTCCCGGCGCCTGGCCTACTCGGTCAACACGCTGCGCATGGGCGGCGACCAGCCGGCCCGCGCCGAGCGCATCATCATGGCCGCCCTGAGCTAGCCGGACATCGCCTTGTAGCTCCCGTCCCGGGCGACGGTCACCGGATCAGGTCGGTGGCCGTTGCCTGGTCGGTGATCAGGACGCTGAGCCAGCCGCCCTGCAGGGCGGCCCGGATGGCGTTCCACTTGCGTTCGCCGCCGGCCACGCCGACCCGGCGGGGGACGGCCCGCAGCAGGTCGGCGGTGATGCCGAGGACGCGGTCGTCCAGTTCGGACGGCAGGTGACGGCCGGCGGCGTCGAAGAAGCGCATGCACACGTCGCCGATGGCGCCCTGGTCGCGGAGGCGGTGTTCCTCCTCGGCGGCGATGGCGTTGCCCGACTCGCGGAGCAGGGTGGACGGTTCCAGGCTGCCCACGCCGACCAGGGCCACGGTCAGGTCCTCGCAGGCTTTCAGGACCTCGGCGATGGCCGGCTCGCGGACCAGGGCCTCGCGCATCGACGGTGTCGCCACCAGGCCGGGGGCGACCAGGTAGACCGCCTCGGCGCGGGTGTTGCGGGCCAGGCCGCCGGTCAGCCTGGTCGCCTGGCTCTGGGCCGCGCTGGTGCCGACGCCGCCGAGGATCTGGACGACCCGCTCGGCGGCCAGGCTGGGGGCCGGGTGCATGGCCTCGACGGTGGCCAGCAGGGTGGCGCTCCACGAGGAGATGCCGATGCGGTCGTCGCGGGAGATGGTGGTCTCCAGGTAGACGGCGGCGGCCGCGGCGATGGCCCGGGTGACCGCCCGCTCCTCGGCCAGGCCGTCGGTGTCGGCCACCACGACCTCGCTCAGGCCGTACTTCTGCTCGACCGCCTCTTCCAGCTCGGCGTGCACGCCACGCGGGGTGATCACCGCGGTGCGCACGATGCCCGCCGCGACTGCCTGCTTGAGCAGCCGGGACACCCGAGGCTGGGAGATGTGCAGGTGCTCGGCGATCTGCGGCTGGCGCAGGCCGCGCTCGTGGTACATCCGGGCGACCTTGGTGAGGAGGCGGACGTGCTCGGCCGCGACCCCGAGGTGCGGGTCGACCTGTGGGCTCACTGAATGCCTCCTGTTCCGTCGCCGAAGCGTAGCGAAACCCTGCGAAAACCCGGCCGGGACCAGCCCGTTGACAGACCGGACACCTCCAGTTCACAGTAGGGGCATGTCCAATCGCCAGTGAATGGATATTCACATGAAGATTCGCCTGGCCCTCGCCGGCCTCCTCCTGATGGGGTCGCTCACCGCCTGCTCCCGGGTCCCCGGGGTGTACGCCTACGAGAAGGACGGGACGGTGCGAGCCGGCGCCGCGGCGCCCTTCGACCCCAGGACGTACGTGGACGGCATCTGGGCGAGCAAGGTCCTGCCGACCGTCCAGCAGAACGCGGTGGACGTGACCACGGTCGCGGCCGCGATCGAGAAGGACCCGGCGGCGGCCGGCCGGCAGTACGGCAAGCGGACCGGCACCGGCAGCCCGTTCGCGTACCTGGTCAAGGGCACCGGCACGGTCACCGAGGTCGACACCGACGCGCCGACCGGGCCGCTGACCGTCGAGATCCCGGGCGCGAAACCGCTGAAGATCTCGATCGCCACCGGGCCGGTGGTCGCGGGCACGGCGATCCGGGACGGCGTGGGCTTCATCAAGTTCGGCGACTTCACCAACCAGATCGACTACCAGAACGTCGCCAACCAGCTCAACAACCGGGTCAAGACCGACGTGATCACCAAGGTCCCGGTCAAGGACCTGAAGGGCAAGAAGGTCACCTTCGCCGGGGCGTTCTCCGCGCTCGCGCCGGGCTCGATCCTGGTCGTGCCGACCGATTTGACGGCGTCATGAACGAGGTCGTGCAGGCGAAGAACGTCAGCAAGAGCTACGGCGGCGTCCGAGCTCTCAAGGACGTCACGTTCACCGCCTACCGCGGCAAGGTCAACGTGCTGGTCGGCGAGAACGGCGCCGGCAAGTCGACGCTGATGAAGATCCTCTCCGGCTCGGAACAGCCGACCAGCGGCGAGATCCTGCTCGAGGGCGAGCCGGTCACGCTGAGCACGCCGCGAGACGCACAACAGCGAGGCATCGGGATCATCCACCAGGAACTGAGCCTGTTCCCGAACATGACCGTCGCCCAGAACATGTTCGCCGGCCGGGAACCGCGGCGGAAGGGCCGCTTCGTCGACGACCGGGAACAGCGCCGCCGTACCCGCGAGGTCCTGAACCGGCTGGGTCAGGACCTCGATCCGGACACCCTGGTCGGTGACCTGCCGATCGGCCAGCAGCAGCTGGTCGAGATCGGCCGGGTGCTGCTCGAGCACGTTCGCGTGCTGATCATGGACGAGCCCACCTCGGCGCTCTCCAACCACGAGGTGGACGTGCTGTTCCGGGTGATGGGCGACCTCCGCGCGGAGGACGTCACGGTCATCTACATCTCGCACAAGCTGGACGAGTTCCGGCGGATCGGCGACTTCGTGACCGTCTTCCGCGACGGCGGCCTGGTCGCGCACGAGCCGATGAGCGAGACCGACACCGCGTGGATCGTGCGGCAGATGGTCGGCCGGGACCCCGACTCGCTGTACGTGCGGAACACCTCGGCGACCGGCGACGTGCTGCTCGACGTGCGGGGGCTGACCGTGCTCGGCCCGACCCGCCCGCTGGTCGACGACGTCTCGCTGAGTGTCCGCGCCGGCGAGGTGGTCGGCGTGTACGGCCTGATGGGCGCCGGCCGCACCGAGCTGGTCGAGTGCCTGATGGGCATGCGCCCGGCCGACGCCGGCCAGGTGTCGGTCCGCGGCCGGGTCGAGACCCGGGCCACCGTGCAGGCGCGGATGGACGCCGGCCTGGCCCTGGTGCCCGAGGACCGGCAGCGCGACGGCCTGGTGCCGACCATGTCCGTACGCGACAACATCCTGCTCGCCACGATCGGCGACCTCACCCGGGGCGGCCTGCTGCGGGGCGGCCGGGAGCAGTCCACCGCCGCGGCCAAGGTCGCCGAGCTGGCCATCAAGATCCCCGGCCTGGCCGGGCTGGTCACCTCGCTCAGCGGCGGCAACCAGCAGAAGGTGGTGCTGGCCCGGGCGCTGCTCACCGAGCCGGCCGTGCTGCTGCTGGACGAGCCGACCCGCGGCATCGACGTCGGCGCCAAGGCCCAGATCGCGAAGCTGATGGCCGAGCTGGCCGCCCAGGGCTACGGCGTGCTGTTCATCTCGTCCGAGCTCGCGGAGGTGATCGCCATGGCCGATCGGGTGCTGGTGATGGCCCGCGGCCGCCTGACCGCCGAGTTCACCGCGGCCGATGTCACCGAAGAGGCGCTGGTCAGCGCCTCCGCGAGCGAAAAGGTCCTGGAATGACTGACACCGAAGTCCGCACCCCCGCCCCGGCGTCGGCGCCACCGGCAAAAGGGAACGTCGCGCTGGCCAAGGCGGCTCTGTGGCTGCTTCGCGGGCGTACCCTCATCGTTCTTGTCGTTCTGGTCGTGATCTTCAGCGCGATCTCGTCGGAGTACCTGACGCAGAGCAACCTGATCCTGATGACCAAGCACGTGGCCATCAACGCGATCCTCGCCATCGGCGTCACGTTCGTCATCCTGACCGGCGGCATCGACCTGTCGGTGGGCTCGATCGCCGGCCTGTCCAGCATGATCGTCGGCGGGCTGCTGTTCAGCGGCCTGGACGTCGGCACCGGGCACATCTTCTTCTCGGTGGCCGTGGTGATCGTCATCGGGATCATCGTCGGGGCGCTGGTCGGCGGCCTGAACGGTCTGCTGGTCACCCGGTTCAAGGTGGCGCCGTTCATCGCCACGCTGGGCATCCTCTACGTGGCCCGGGGCGCGGCCCAGCTGCTCAGCGACGGCGGCACCTTCCCGGACCTGTCCGGCACGCCGGAACGCGGCAACGAGGGCTTCCGCTTCATCGGCGTGGACAGCCTGCTCGGCATCCCGGTCGCCGTCTGGATCATGGTCCTGGTCGCCGCCGCGGCGATCGTCGTGACCACCCGCACCCCGTTCGGCCGGCGGATCTTCGCGGTCGGCGGCAACGAGCGCGCGGCGGTGCTGTCCGGGATCCGGGTCAACCGGGTCAAGATCGCGGTGTACGTGATCTCGGGCGCCTGCGCCGCGCTGGCCGGCCTGCTGCTCACCTCCGAGCTGGGCGCGGCGTACCCGGACACCGCCACGACGTACGAGCTGAACGCGATCGCGGCGGCGGTCCTCGGTGGCACCGCCCTCGCCGGTGGCCGCGGCACGATCATCGGCACCGTGATGGGCGCCTTCGTGATCGGCTTCCTCTCCGACGGCCTGGTCCTGGTCGGCGTCTCCACGTTCTGGCAGTCCGTGGTCAAGGGCGCCGTGATCATCTTCGCCGTCGTCACCGAGCAGGCGCAGCAACGCCTCCAGTCGAGCCTCAACAAACGAACCGCTTAGAAGGGCGTACCCCCATGAAGGTCTTTCGTAAGACAGCGCTGGCCGCCTCGGCCGCGACGCTCCTGCTCCTGACCGCCGCCTGTGGTGGCGGCGACGACTCCGGCAGCACGTCCGGTGGCGGGAGCGCCGCGCCGGCCGCGTCCAAGCTCATCGTGATCATCACGCCCTCGCCGGACAACGTGTTCTTCAAGGCCGAGCAGGTCGCGGCCGACGCGCAGGCCAAGAAGCTCGGGTACGAGACGCTGGTGCTCAGCCACGACGACGACCCGACCAAGCAGAGCCAGCAGTTCGACACCGCGATCTCCCGCAAGGCGGCGGCGATCATCCTGGACAACGCCGGCGCCGACGCCTCCGAGGCGGCCATCCAGCGAGCCAAGGACGCCAAGATCCCGACCTTCCTGGTCGACCGGGAGATCAACAAGACCGGCGTCGCGGTGGCGCAGATCGTCTCCAACAACGCGCAGGGCGCCGGCCTCGGCGGCCAGGAGTTCGCCAAGCTGATGGGCAACAAGGGCGAGTACGCCGAGCTCACCGGCAAGGCCACCGACACCAACGCGGGCGTCCGCTCGCAGGGCTACCACGGCATCCTCGACCAGTTCCCGGACATGAAGATGGTGGCGCAGGAAAGCGCCAACTGGGACCAGGCCGAGGCGCTGCAGAAGACCCAGACGATCCTGCAGGCGCACCCGAACATCAAGGGCATCATTGCCGGCAACGACACCATGGCGCTCGGCGCGTACGCCGCGGTGCAGGCCTCGAAGAACAAGAAGATCATCGTCACCGGCTTCGACGGCAGCCCCGACGTGGTCGGCTCGATCCTCAAGGGCGGCATCAAGGCCACCGTGCTCCAGCCGGCCAGCCAGATCTCGCAGATGGCCGTCGACCAGGCCGACGCCTACCTCAAGGCCGGCGGGAAGACCGACCAGGCCGAGAAGCAGTCGATCGACTGCGTGCTGGTCAACGCCGACAACGCCAAGCAGGTCACGGACTTCGCGGTCAGCGGCTGACGTTGCCGCGGCTCGCCCCTCTCGTCCCTGGAAGGAAACCCATGCTGCTCGCCGATCCCCGCGCCGCCGCACTGTGGCAGCGGTTCCGCGCGGAGCTCATCGACGCCGACCCCGGCCGGCGCCGCGAACTCCTGCGACAGCGGGCGAATCAGTCCCGCGTGACCGATCTGGTCATGATCAGTCACGCGGGCCTCGGCCACGCCGGCGGTGACATGTCCGTCCTCGACATCCTCACCACGCTCTACTTCGGCGTGCTGCGCGTCGACCCGGAGAAGCCGGACTGGGCCGACCGCGACCGCCTGGTGCTCAGCAAGGGCCACACGGCCGGCGCGCTCTACACCACCCTGGCCGCGGCCGGGTTCTTCGCCGAGAGCGAGCTGGAGACCTTCGCCGGCCCGCTGTCCGCGCTCAACGGCCACCCCAACCGGGTCAAGGTGCCGGGCGTGGAGACCAACACCGGCCCGCTCGGGCACGGCCTGCCGGTCTCGGTCGGCATGGCCGTCGGCGCGAGGCTGGCCGGCTCGGCCCGGCACGTCTACGTGGTGCTCGGCGACGGCGAGCTGCAGGAGGGCAGCAACTGGGAGGCGGCGATGACGGCCGGGCACCGCAGGCTCGCCAACCTCACCGCGGTGGTCGACCGCAACCGCCTCCAGCAGGGCGCGGGCACCGAGGACACCAACTCGCTCGACCCGCTCGACGACAAGTTCCGGGCCTTCGGCTGGGACGTGGTCGAGCTCGACGGCCACGACCACCTGGCGCTGCTGGACGCGTTCCAGGCCTCGCGCGGCGAGCGCCCGCTCTGCGTCATCGCCAACACGATCAAGGGAAGGGGCATCTCCTTCATGGAGGACCGCGTCGAGTGGCACCACAAGGTGCCGACCCCCGAGCAGATCACCCTCGCGACCGCGGAGCTGGCCCGATGACCACGACCACCGAACCGGTGTACGACAACCGGGTGGCCTTCGCCGAGGAGCTGATCGCGCTGGCCCGGACGGACGAGCGGATCGTGGCGGTGTGCAACGACTCGGTCGGCTCCAGCAACCTCGGCGGGTTCGCCCGGGAGTTCCCGGACCGGCTGATCAACGTCGGCATCGCCGAGCAGGACATGGTCGGCATCGGCGCCGGGCTCGCCCTCAGCGGGTACGTGCCGTTCGTCTGCGCCGCGGCGCCGTTCCTCACCGGGCGGGCGCTGGAGCAGATCAAGGCCGACGTGGCGTACAGCCGGTCGCCGGTCGTGCTGTGCGGGATGAGCCCCGGCCTGGCGTACGGCGAGCTCGGCCCCACCCACCACTCGATCGAGGACCTGTCCTGGCTGCGGGCGATCGCCGGCCTGGGCATCGTGGTGCCCGCAGACGACGCCGAGACCCGCTCCGCGGTGCGCTGGGCGGCCGGCGCGGCCACGCCCGTGTACCTGCGCATCGGCCGGTTCAAGGTGCCGTCGGTGGGCGCGGATTTCCGGTTCGGCGTCGCGGGGAGCCTGCGCGATGGTACGGATGTCACGGTGGTCGCGACCGGAACGATGGTGTCCCGCGCCCTGCGGGCCGCCGAGGAGGCCGCCGCCGAAGGGGTGTCCGTGCGGGTGCTGAACATGTCGACGATCGCGCCGCTCGACGAGGACGGGATCCGCCGGGCGATGCGCGAGACCGGGGCGATCGTGACCGCCGAGGAGGCGACCACGACCGGTGGGCTGGGCGCGGCCGTCGCCGCGGTGGTCGTCACCGAGCCGCGGCCGGTGCCGATGCGCCTGCTCGGCATCCACCGCGAGTTCGCGCCCACCGGCGCCACGGCGTACCTGCTGGAACACTTCGGCCTGACCGCCGGCGACATCCGCGCGGCGGCGGTTTCACTCGCCCGTTCTCTCACCCGGCCCGATGGCTGACTTTGTCGTGGCCGTCGACCAGGGCACCAGCTCGACCAAGGCGTTGCTGGTCGACCGGTCCGGCGCGGTAGTCGCGTCGGGCTCGGCGCCGGTCGGCATCGCGTACCCCTCACCGGGTTGGGTCGAGCAGGACGCCCAGGACATCCTCCGGGGCGTGCGCCTGGCCGCCGCCGCAGCGTTGCGGGATGTCGATCCGGCCCGGGTGGTCGCGGTCGGGCTGAGCACGCAGCGGGAGTCGGCGCTGGTCTGGGACCGTGTTTCGGGCGAGCCGCTGGGGCCGGTGCTCGGGTGGCAGGACCAGCGCTCCCGCGACATCTGCATCCGGTTGCGCGGTTCTGAGAAGGAGATCGCTTCGCTGAGCGGCCTCCCGCTGGACCCGATGTTCAGCGCGGCCAAGCTGCGGTGGCTGCTGGATGCGGCGCCGTCCGCGTCGGCGGTGGGCACGGTCGACAGCTGGCTGGTGTACGCGCTGACCGGCGCCCACCACATCGAACGGGGCAACGCGTCCCGGACCCAGCTGCTGGACGTGCGGACCGGGACCTGGTCGCCGCGCCTCCTTTCCCTCTTCGGCATTCCCGCGTCCGTGCTGCCGGAGATCACCCCGTCGAGCGGCGACCTGGGCGTGATCGGGCCGGCCGGTGGCGTCCTCGCGTCGCTGCCGATCCGCGCGATCCTCGGCGACTCGCATGCCGCGCTGTTCGCCCACGCCTCGTCGTCGGGCGGTTCGTTCGGCGGCGCTTTCGGTGGGGCCAAGGTCACCTACGGCACCGGCTCGTCCGTGATGGGCCTGCTGTCCTCTCCATCGACCGGCCTGGGCCTGACGATCGCCTGGGACGCGCCGGACGTGGTGCGTATAGGTGCGCAGAGCAAGAACACTGATGTACAGCTTGCGGCGGAAGGCAACATTCGCTCCAGCGGCGCCACGATCGGCTGGCTGGCGACGCTGCTCGGGGTATCGACGGAGCGGGTCGCCGAGCTGGCGCGGGGCGCGAGCAGCGACGGCGTGTTCCTGGTCCCGGCGTTCGGCGGGCTGGCCGCGCCGTGGTGGGACGACGCCGCCTCCGGGCTGATCACCGGCCTGTCGCTGGGCAGCGGCCCGGCCCAGCTGGCCGCGGCCGCCCTCGAATCGATCGCCCACCAGGTGACCGACGTCCTCGACGACCTGCCGGACGTGAGGCAGGTGCTCGCCGACGGCGGGGCGAGCGCCAACGACCACCTCATACAGATCCAGGCCGATCTGGCCGGTGTGCCGGTGCGCCGCGCGCGTACCCGGAATCTCTCGGCCCTGGGCGCCGCGAACCTGGCCGCGCCCTGGCCGGCCGCGGCGATCGCCTACGACGAGTTCCGGCCCCGCATCGACCAGGACGACCGGTCCGCCCGCCGCTCGGCCTGGCGCGCCGCCGTCCACCGTGCCCTCACCACAGCAGTTGGGAGCTGACCCACATGACCGACTACCCGCGATTCGGCGCCGGCCTCTGGCACTTCGCCAGCTACCTCGACCGGTACGCCACCGACGGTTACGGCCCGTCGCGCACCACCCTGGACGCCATCAAGCTGGCCGGCGAGGTGGGCGACCTGTCGGTGGTCGACCTCAACTACCCGTTCACGCCGGGGGTCGGGCTGGCCGAGGTCAAGGACGCGCTCAAGACCGAGGGCCTCACCGCGATCGGCATCACCCCCGAGATCTACCTGCGTAAGCACAGCCGGGGCGCGTTCACCAACCCCGACCCGGCCGCCCGGAAGGACGCGCTGGACCTGATGCACGAGGCCGCCGGGATCGTCCGGGAGCTGGGCGCCGACTACGTGAAGATCTGGCCCGGCCAGGACGGCTGGGACTACCCGTTCCAGGTCAACCACAAGCAGCTGTGGAAGCTGGCCGTCGACGGCATGCGCGACCTGGCCGGCGCCCACCCCGACCTCAGGTTCGCCATCGAGTACAAGCCGCGCGAGCCGCGGGTGAAGATGACCTGGGACTCGGCCGCCCGTACCCTGCTCGGGATCGAACAGATCGGCCTCGACAACGTCGGTGTGCTGCTCGACTTCGGCCACAGCCTGTACGGCGGGGAGTCGCCGGCGGACGCCGCCCAGCTGATCATCGACCACGGCCGCTTGTTCGGCATGGACGTCAACGACAACCTCCGCGGCTGGGACGACGACCTGGTCGTCGGCACCGTCCACCTCACCGAGATCTTCGAGTTCTTCCACGTCCTGCGCCAGAACAACTGGGAGGGCGTGTGGCAGCTCGACCAGTTCCCGTTCCGGGAGGACAGCGTGGACGCCGCGAAGACCGCGATCGCCACCCTGAAGCGCCTGCACCGCTCGCTGGACCGGCTGGACACCGCGGCGCTGGCCGAGGCCCAGGAGCGCCAGGACGCGATGGCCGCCCAGCGCATCGTCCAGGCCGCCCTGTTCGGCGACGCCTAGCCATAAGTACCAGGCGTGGCCCTCGGTCGGTACTTCCGGCCGAGGGCCACGCTCGCGCGCCCGGCGAGGCTCGGCGCATGAGACGCATCGTCGCCCTCGACGTGCTGCGGGGCTTCGCCCTCTGCGGCATCCTGTTCGCCAACGTGAAGCCGATCGCCAACCGCGGCGCCGCGCTGAGCACCACCGATCTACCCTCCACGTGGGCCGAGACGGTCCTGCACGTGCTCGTCGACCAGCGCTTCTTCCCGATCTTCGCGCTGCTCTTCGGCATCGGCTTCGCGCTGATGGCCCGCTCCGCGCCGCGGGTCGTGCTCGTGCGCCGGCTGCTGGCCCTGCTCGCCATCGGGCTGGCCCACTTCTTCCTGCTGTGGAGAGGCGACATTCTCTCCGTGTACGCGACGGTCGGCCTGCTCGTCCTCCTGCCCTCGACGTGGCTGCCGCGTCGCGTGGTCGCGATCGCCGCCGTGGCACTGATCGTGCTGTCGGTGACCCTGCTGGGCGGCTACTACTCGGTCGTACCGGGGCTGTTCCTGCTCGGCTCGGCGCTGGTGCGCTACGACGTGGTCACCCGGCTGGACTCGGCGCCCTGGACGGCCGGGGCTCTCTTCCTGGTGGCCGCCGTGCCCGTGACGATCCTCCAGCTGCACGAGGTGGCCGTCCGGATCACGTGGCCGGTGGCCGGCCTGCTGACCGCCGGGGCGTACATCTGCGGGATCTTGATCTTGCTCAGAACCGTCTCGCGGGGACGGTGACCGCGGCGTTCCGGCCGCTGGGGCGGATGGCGCTGACCAACTACCTGACCGCGACCGTGCTGGTGCTGGTGATCGCGCGGGTGGTGGGCGACCCGGACAGCTGGGCGACCGGCCAGGTGGTCGCGGACGTCTGCCTGGTCGACATCCAGATGCCCGGCCTGACCGGACTGGACGTGACCCGTGCGCTGTCCGGGTTTCTCAAGGTCGTGATCATCACGACCTTCGACCTCGACGAGTACGTCCACGGCGCCCTGCGTGCGGGCGCGGTCGGGTTCATCCTCAAGGACTCCGGGCCGGCCATGCTCGCCGACGCGGTGCGCGCCGCGCACGCCGGCGACGCGATGGTCTCGCCGTCGATCACGATGCGCCTGATCCGCCACTTCGGCGCCCGCTCGCCCGGTCCGTCCGGCGCACCGCTGACCGATCGCGAGGTCGAGCTGGTCAGGTGCGTGGCGCGGGGCCGGACCAACCAGGAGATCGCCGACGAGCTGTTCCTCTCGCTGAGCACCGTGAAGAGCCACGTCGCGAACATCCAGACCAAGCTGGGCCTGCGCAATCGCACCGAGGTGGCCGCCTGGGCCTGGGCGAACCGGCTCATCACTTAGCCCTTGCGCTAACTATGGCCGCACGCAATACTTAGCCGCATGGCACAGTATTCGGCCGAGCTGGACGGGGTGTTCGTCGCCCTGGCCGACCCGACGCGGCGCGGCATCGTCCGGCGGCTGGGCCTCGGCCCGACCAGCGTCGGCGACCTCGCGAGCGAGTTCCCGATGACCCTGCCGTCGTTCATGAAGCACGTGCGCACGCTGGAGATCAACGGCCTGATCAAGACCACCAAGACCGGCCGGGTACGCACCTGCGTGCTGAACCGCCCGCGTCTGGCCCTGGTCGACGACTGGCTGGCCGAGCAGCGCCGCCTGTGGACCGAGCGCACCGACCGCCTGGAACGTTTCCTCGAGGAGGACCAACCGTGAACCCCGAGCTCGACCTGACCGTCGACCGCGTCATCCGGGCGCCGCGCGCCGCCGTGTGGCGCGCCTGGACCGACCCCGACCGCCTGGCCCGATGGTTCCTGCCGGCGCCGAGCAGGCTGCGCGTCGAACGCCTCGACGTCCGGCCGGGCGGCGCCCTGGTCACCAGCATGAGCGACGACGGTGTCGCCTTCGTCCCCCACCTCGACGCCACCTACCTGGTCGTCGACGACCAGGTGCGGATCGTGTTCACCAACGTCATCGACAGCTCCTGGCGCCCGGCCGACGCGCACCCGGTCCCGATGACCGCCGAGATCGCCCTCGCCGACCACCCCGACGGCACCGACTACCGCGTCATCGTCCGCCACGGCGACCCGGCGGCCCGGGCCCAGCACGAGAAGCTCGGCTTCGCCGACGGCTGGGGCATGGTCACCGCCCAGCTGGCCGCCCTGACCGAGGCCGAGTAGATCACCATCCGCTAGCGTGGCCGGTGATGGATCGAGACCTTCACGCGGCCCGCGACCTCGCCGCCGGCCTGGCCGTCCGGGCCGGCCGGCTCCAGGTCGACCGCCGCGACACCCTGCGGGTGGGCGCGCCCAAGGCCCACGCCAACGATGTCGTCTCCGACGTCGACATCGCCAGCGAACGTCTGATCGTGGACGCCATCCGGGAATCCTGGCCGGATGACGCGATCCAGGCCGAGGAGGGCCACGGCGGGGACGGCTCATCCGGCTGGAAGTGGGTCATCGACCCCCTCGACGGCACCCGCAACTACATCAGCCGCACCGGCCCGTGGTCGGTCTGCATCGCCCTGTACGAGGGTTCGGAGGCCCGCGTCGCCGTCGTGCACGAGCCGGTGGCGGCGGAGACGTTCAGCGCGATCGACGGCGGCGGCGCCGCCCTGAACGGCGAGCCGCTCTCCGTCTCCGGCGGCCCGCCCCTGGCCGAAGCCCTGGTGGGCGTCAGCTTCCAGCCCAACCCGGCCACCAAGGCCCGCGCCGGCCGCCTGATCCGGGAACTCCTGCCGGTGTCCGGCGACATCCGCCGCCTCCCGGCCGCGCTGAACCTGGTCTACCAGGCCGCCGGCCGGCTGAACGGCGGCGTGGCCCTGGACACGAACCTGTGGGACATCGCCGCGGGCGCCCTGATCGCCCGCGAGGCCGGCGTGATCCTGGGCGGCCACGGCCCCGACTTCACCACCGACCTGACCATCGGCGCCGCCCCCGAACTGTGGCCCGGCCTGTCGGCGAAGGTGCGTGCCGCCGCCTGACGGGCGACCCTGGGAGGGGCCCCGCCGTCGTCGATCTTTGGTACTGTCCGGCGGCGCTGCGGCGGTTCATCCAGCTGCGCACAGTAATTGTTCGGGGACGCCGCCCTGGTCGGGGCGGCGTGATGACTGATGCGAGGCTTTCGTGGGACTACTGATCCACCTCTTGATCCTGCCCTTCAAGCGCCCGATCATCGGGCTCCTCATCGGCCTCGCCATCCTCGGCGGGGTGTTCACCCACGACTGGGAGAACGAGCAACCGAGCTGCGGCGGGTCCACGATGGAACCCGGCGATGTCTGCCACAAGCTGAGCGACACCGACGGCAGCCTGGACAAGTCCTTCGACGACGTGAAGGCCCAGGACAAGCAGCTGCCGTACATCTTCGGCGGCCTGGGCGGCATCCTGGTGATCTCGGGCGCGGTGACCTGGCCCCTCAAGCGCCGTCGCGAGGCCGCCGCCCGCGAGGCCGCCGCCACCGCGGCCGCCACCGCGGTCCCCACCACGCCCTGACCCACCGGGCCTCGGCGAACGCGGTCACCGGCTCGACGACGTGTTACGGCGGGGCTAGTCCCTGTCGCCTCTGGCGAGGTGGCCCGTTCCGGGCTGAAAATGGGTGTTGGTCGCTCGCTGACGTCGTGTCTCCTTGATCCGTAC
>NZ_JBFBAA010000027.1:0-144499 GCF_040682035.1 Actinoplanes sp. NPDC051470 | reverse complement strand
CCATGGTCAGGGCCTCGACGCAGAGCAGCTCTGCGCACCTATAGGCACCACCCCGGCCAGTGATGCGAGTAGGTGCTCAGGGCTGGCGATCTCGCCGGGCAGCCTTCCGGGTGAAGGTCCGGCCCGTCCGCGCCGGCCGGACTGCGCTGGTGCCGCCCTCGTTGCGGCCGGCCCTCACGTCGGCGCCCGCCCTCGCGTCGTGGCTGCTCTCGCGTCGTGGCTGCTCTCGCGTCGGTGCCCGCCCGCGCGACGTGCCTGCTCTCGCTGGGTGCCGGCCCTCGCACTGATCAGGGGCTGAGCTGGGTTGCCAGGCAACCCAGCGGAGCCCATGACCAGCGCGACCTCATGCCTCGGCTGGTAGGGGCGGTTCAGCGGCCGAAGACCACCACGGCCGACTCGGCGGGCAGCTCGACCCGGTCACGCTGGAGCACGACGCCGGGCTCGGTGGCCAGGAGCACCTTCGAGGGCACGACCGGGAGATGCACCGTCTGGGTGACCGGGGCCAGGTTGACCGCCACCGTGCAGCGGCCGCGCCGCATCACCACGTATTGATCACCGTGGTGGGCCTCGACCCGGTCGAGCCGCGGGTCGGTGAGGTCGGCGTGTTCGCGCCGCAACGCGATCAGGCGCCGGTAGAGATCGAGGATCTCGGCGTGGCCGGGTTTGCCGAGTTCGTCCCAGTCCAGCTTGGAGCGGGTGAATGTGGCCGGGTCCTGTGGATCGGGCACGTCGGTCTCGGCCCAGCCGTGGGTGGCGAATTCGCGGCGCCGCCCGGTGCGCACGGCCGCGGCCAGCTCGGGCTCGGGGTGGCTGGTGAAGAACTGCCACGGGTTGCTGGCCGCCCATTCCTCGCCCATGAACAGCATCGGCGTGAACGGCGAGGTGAACAGCAGCGTCGCCCCGCATTTCAGCAACCCCGGGGACAGGCTGGCGGACAGCCGGTCGCCGACCGCGCGGTTGCCGATCTGGTCGTGATTCTGCAGGTACGCCACGAAGCGGTGCCCGGCCGTCGTGTGCCGGTCGACCGCGCGGCCGTGCCGCCGCCGGCGGAAGCTCGACCAGGTGCCGGCGTGGAAGAACGCCCCGGTCAGCACGGCCTCGAGGCTCTCCAGCGAGCCGAAGTCGCCGTAGTAGCCCTGCCGTTCGCCGGTGAGCATCGCATGGAGCACGTGGTGCACGTCGTCGTCCCACTGCGCGGTCAGGCCGTAGCCGCCGGCCTCGCGCGGGGTGATCAGCGTCGGGTCGTTCAGGTCGGACTCGGCGATCAGCGACAGCGGCCGGCCCAGGTGGGCGGACAGGCTCTCGACCTCGACGGCCATCTGCTCGAGGAGGTGGATCGCGGTCTCGTCGACGAACGCGTGCACGGCGTCGAGCCGCAGGCCGTCCACGTGGTAGTCGCGCAGCCAGCCGACCATGCTGTCGATGATGTACTCGCGGACGCCGCCGGACAGCGGACCGTCCAGGTTGACCGCGGCACCCCACGGGTTGCTGGCCGCGGTGTGCAGGTAGGGCGCGAAGCGCGGCGCGTACGCCCCGCTCGGGCCGAAGTGGTTGTAGACGACGTCGAGCAGCACGCCGAGGCCGCGGTTGTGGGCGGCGTCGACGAAGCGCTTCAGGCCGTCGGGCCCGCCGTACGCCTCGTGCGGGGCATACCAGCAGACGCCGTCGTACCCCCAGTTGTAGTCGCCGTTGAAGGAGCCGACGGGCAGAAGCTCGACCAGGTCGACGCCGAGGTCGACGAGGTGGTCAAGACGCTCGATGGCGGCGTCGAAGGTGCCCTCGGTGGTGAAGGTACCGACGTGCATCTCGTACAGGACGGAGCCGGGCAGCTGGCGACCGGTCCAGGAGCCGTCCGACCAGGGGAAGGCCGAGTGGTCGTACACCCGGCTGGGGCCGTGCACGCCATCAGGCTGCCACAGCGACCTGGGGTCGGGTAGCGGCGTGTCGTCATCCGGCAAAAGGTAGGCGTAGTCGCTGCCCGGTCCGGCCTCGGTCACGTCGAGCCGCCACCAGCCGTCGTCGTCGCGCTCCATCACCCGATCCGCCCCTGCCACCCGGATCTTGACGGATGTCTTCTCGGGCGCCCACACCTCGAAGGTCGTCATGATTCCTTCACCAGCAGTGCCACCGGGTAGGTGTCCAGCAGATCGCCCACCGCCAGCCGATCGCCGCCGTACACCGTGTTCGTCAACAGTTCCGTCCAGGTGTTGCCGGGCAGTGACAGGGTGGTGTCGCGCCACCCGCCGTGGCGTGACAATCCGACCGGCAGCCGGGTCGCCACGGTCACCACGCCGCCGCGGTCGAAGGCCAGCACGTGCTCGCCCAGCCGGCCCTCGGCGAACAGCGGCCGGTAGTGGTCGAACAGCTCGCGCCGGCGCCGGCGCAGCCGCAGGACCCGGCTGGTGACCAGCAGCTTGGCCGCGCCGGTCTCGTCCACCGGCGGAAGCCAGCCGTCGTCGAGGCGGGCCAGCAGCTCACGCCGCAGGGTGAAGTCGACCGGCCGGCGGTTGTCCGGATCGACCAGCGAGAAGTCCCACAGCTCGCTGCCCTGGTAGACGTCGGGCACGCCGGGCATGGTCAGCTGCACCAGCTTCTGCCCGAGCGAGTTCGACCAGCCCGGCGGCGTGATCATGGCGGCGAAGGCGGCCACCTCGTCGTGCAGCGCGGTGTCGTCGTAGATCTGGTCGACCATGGTCCGCAACGCCGCCTCGAACGTCTCGTCGGGGCGGGTCCAGGTGGTCGAGGCGGCGGCCTCGCGCGCGGCCTTCACCGCGTACGCCTGAAGTCGCTCCCGCGAGAGCGGCCACGCGCCCACCGCGGCCTGCCAGACCAGATGGGCCAGCGACGGGTCGGGCAACGGGTTGGCGCGCACCCAGCGCCGCACCACCTCGGTCCAGTCGCCGGGCAGTTCGGAGAGCACGGCGAGCCGGGCCCGGACGTCTTCGCTGCGTTTGGTGTCGTGGGTGGAGAGGCTGGTCATCGACTCGGGCCAGCGGCGGCCGCGCTCACCGGCGCACTCGTGGAACTCGTCGGGGCTGACGCCGAACTTGGCCGGGTCGTTGCCGACCTCGTTGCGCGCGGTGAACCGGGTCCAGCGGTAGAACGCGGTGTCCTCGACGCCCTTGGCCATCACCGCGCCGGTGTACTGCTGGAACCGGATCGCGAGCTCGTCATCCGCAGTGCGCAGCCGGGCGGTCAGCCGGTCGAGCTCGGGGATCAGCCCGGGTCGCCGGCGCCCCGCCTCGGACCGGGCCTTGGCCAGGTGACGCCCGCCGATCGGCAGGTAGGAGCGGTAGACCGGGAAGCAGGCGGCCAGCTCGGCCAGGGCGCGGGGTGCGGCTTCGATCTCGGGTACGAGCCTGGCGAGCCGGCTGTTCTCGGCGGCGAGCAGGGTGGTCGCCGCGTGCAGCTTGGTGCCGTGCACCAGGTCTTGCCAGGACGTCTCGCCGCCGGTCAGGTGGTGGTCGAGGGTGTCGAAGAACGCCTCGGTCGACGGGTCGACGAACACCCCGTTGACCTCGGCCATCGGGTCGTAGCCGGTGGTGCCGGCGACCGGCCAGCCGGGCAGTTCCTCCCCCGGCTCGAGGATCTTCTCGATCACCAGCCAGGCCGCCGGCGCCGCCTCGCGCAGCCGGTCGAAGTACTGCCCCGGGTCACGCAGGCCGTCCGGATGGTCGACGCGGATGCCCTGCACCGACCCCTCGGCCACCCAGCGGAGGATCTCGGCGTGGGTGGCCTCGAAGACCGCCGGGTCTTCCACGCGCAGGCCGGCCAGGTCGGTGATGGAGAAGAAGCGGCGGTACGTCAGCTCGCTGTCGCCGCGCGTCCAGTTGACCAGTTCGTAGTGCTGCCGGTCGTGCACCTCGCGGGGCGTGCCGTCGCCGGTGCCGTCGGCGATCGGGTAGCGCTTGTCGTAGTAGCGCAGCTCACCGTCCTCGACGCGGAGCTCGTTCAGCGCGTCGGGGTCGTCGGCCAGCACCGGGATCAGGATGCGGCCGCGGTCCCAGTCGATGTCGTACCAGTTCGCGTACGCGGAGGATCGGCCGTTCTTGAGGACGTCCCACCAGGAGGGGTTGGCGGCGGGCACGGCGATGCCGGCGTGGTTGGGCACGATGTCGACGACCAGGCCCAGGCCGGCCGCTTCGAGGGCCTTGTGCAGCGCCAGCCGGCCCTCCTCGCCGCCGATCGCCGGGCCCACCCGCGAGTGGTCGACCACGTCGTAGCCGTGCTCGGAACCGGGCGCGGCGGTCAGCAGCGGCGACGTGTAGAGATGACTGACACCCAGGTCGGCCAGGTAGTCGGCGAGTTCGGCGGTCGCCTTCAACGGGAAATCGGGACGAACCTGGACGCGATAGGTGCCGGTAGGGGTCATTGAGGTTTGTTCACGACCTTCCTTGAGCCGCACGGTGCGCGGGTTGATCACGTGGTCTCCACCGTCGTGAACAAACCTCACTAAACCGTCCTGTCCAAAACGATGAGCGAGCGGTCCGGCACGAGGATGGTGCCGCCGGCCTCGACCACGGCAGGCCGGTCCGGCGACGGCTCGGCCGTCTCGATGACCCTTTCCCACTTCTCGCCGTATTCAGCCGGTGGCGTCGCGAATTCGATCGGCGCGTCGTGTGCGTTGAAACACAGCAGGAACGAGCTGTCCACATGACGCTGGCCGTACTGCCCGCGCTCGCGGATGCCCTCGCCGTTGACGAACAGGGCGACCGCCCGGCCGAAGTCGTTGCCCCAGTCGTCGCCGGTCATCTGCCGGCCGTCGGGGGTGAACCAGGCCAGGTCGGGCAGCGGGTCGCCGCCGCCGCGGGCGGTCACCGGCAGGCCGGTGAAGAACCGGCGGCGCTGGAACACCTGGTGCCGGTGGCGGAACGCGGTCAGCTTGCGGGCGAACTCGAGCAGCTGCTCGTCGGCCTTCTCCCAGTCGATCCAGGCGATCTCGGAGTCTTGGCAGTAGGCGTTGTTGTTGCCGCCCTGGGTCCGGCCGAGCTCGTCGCCGTGCGAGATCATCGGCACGCCCTGGCTGAGCAGCAGCGTGGCCAGGAAGTTGCGGCGTTGCCGGGCGCGCAGGGCCAGCACCTGGGGGTCGTCGGCCGGACCCTCGACGCCGCAGTTCCACGACCGGTTGTGGCTCTCGCCGTCCCGGTTCTCCTCGCCGTTGGCCTCGTTGTGCTTGTCGTTGTAGGAGACCAGGTCGTTGAGCGTGAAGCCGTCGTGGGCGGTGACGAAGTTGATCGAGTGGAACGGCTTGCGGCCGTCGTCCTGGTAGAGGTCGGCCGACCCGGTGATACGGGAGGCGAACTCGGCCAGCGTGGCCGGCTCGCCGCGCCAGAAGTCGCGGACCGTGTCGCGGTACTTGCCGTTCCACTCGGTCCAGTTCGGCGGGAAGTTGCCCACCTGGTAGCCGCCCGGGCCGACGTCCCACGGCTCGGCGATCAGCTTGACCTGGCCGACCACCGGGTCTTGCTGGACCACCTCGAAGAACGTGGACAGCCGGTCGACGTCGTAGAACTCACGCGCCAGGGTCGAGGCCAGGTCGAACCGGAAGCCGTCGACGTGCATCTCGGTCACCCAGTAGCGCAGCGAATCCATGATCAGCTGGAGGCTCTGCGGGCTGCGCACGTTCAGGCTGTTGCCGGTGCCCGTGTAGTCCATGTAGAACTGCGGCTGGTCGTCGACCAGGCGGTAGTAGGTGCGGTTGTCGATGCCCTTGAGGCTCATCGTCGGGCCGAGGTGGTTGCCCTCCGCCGTGTGGTTGTAGACGACGTCGAGGATCACCTCCATGCCGGCCGCGTGCAGGGCCTTGACCATGCCGCGGAACTCCTGGGTCTGCTGGCCGAGCGCGCCCATCGCCGAATAGCCGTGGTAGGGCGCGAAGAAGCCCAGCGTGTTGTAGCCCCAGTAATTGCGCAGGCCCACGTCGACCAGCCGGTTGTCGTGCACGAACTGGTGCACCGGCATCAGCTCGACCGCGGTCACGCCCAGGCTCTTGAGGTGTTCGATGATCGCCGGGTGGCCGATGGCCGCGTAGGTGCCGCGCATGTCCTTGGGCACCTCGGGGTGGCGCTCGGTGAGGCCCTTGACGTGGGTCTCGTAGATCACCGAGTGGTGGTACGGGATGTCCGGCCGGCGGTCGTTGCCCCAGTCGAAGTAGGGGTTGACCACCACGCCCTTGGCCATGTGGGGCGCGGAGTCGAGATCCGACATCTCGTCGGGGCGGTCGAAGTCGTAGGCGTACAGCGACGGGTGCCAGTCGATGTCCGAGTCGACCGCCCGCGCGTACGGGTCGAGCAGCAGCTTGTGCGGGTTGCAGCGCAGCCCCCGGCTGGGGTCGTACGGACCGTAGACGCGATAGCCGTAGCGCTGGCCCGGCTCGACCCCCGGCAGGTAGGCGTGCCAGACGAACGCGTCCTGCTCGTGCAGCTGGACCTTGCGCTCGTTGCCCGAGGGGTCGAAGAGGCAGAGCTCGACCGCCTCGGCCACCTCGGAGAAGATCGCGAAGTTCGTGCCCGTCCCGTCATAGGTGGCGCCCAGGGGGTACCGATGACCAGGCCAGACCTGCATGTGTTCTCCTCGTGTGCCGACGTGCCGTGCCCCATCACCATTCTCACCCAGGCGTACGACGAACCGGCATTACGGTCCGTTCTCCGACCGGGACGGGGGACAGCTAACCGATTACGTCGTCGACGAAACACCAGCGCCAGGACTCGCCCGGCTCGAAGCTGCGCATCGTCGGGTGGCCGGTGTCGTCGTGGTGTTTGCTCATGTGCCGCCGGGGCGACGAGTCACAGCAGGCGATCAGCCCGCAGTCGAGACAGAGCCGCAGGTGGACCCAGTCGGTGAAGCCGCCGGCCACGCATTGCGGGCAGCCTTCCTCGAACTTCGACAGGGGCGCCGGGTCGCCGGCGTCCTTGAGGTGCTGGCAGATCAATCGTCACTCCGGTTCAACTGAGACTCTTCCAGGTCGAGGTCGCGCTGGGCGCGGGTCAGCACTTCCTCGGGGATCCGCCCCTCGTTCCGGGCGATCTTGAAGACGTGCCGTTCCGCGGTGATCATTTCGCGGCGCAGCCGGCTGTACGCCGCGGACGGCGTTTCCTGCTCCTGGCTGCCCAGACGTTCCCAGGCGCCGTTGTTGCGGTTCTCGGCGATCCCCCGGAGGCGGTCGACGACCGAGTCGGGGGCGCCGTCGGCGTGCTCCTCCAGGGCCTTCAGGGCGGCCCGGCTGGCCCGGTTCTGCACCGCCGCCTCGGCCAGCGCGTCGGCGGTGCTGGTGTCCTCGCGTACCCCCAGCCGGTTGGCCAGCAGCGGCAGGGTCGTCCCCTGGATCAGCAGGGTCAGCACGATGATCGCGAAGGCCACGAACACGAACAGGTCACGCGGGTAGCCACCGGGCACCTTGTCGACCGGCGGCAGGGTCAGCACGGCGGCCAGCGTCACCACGCCGCGCATCCCGGCCCAGGCCACCACGGTCGGTCCGGCCGGCGACGGGCGCTCCTCGCGGTTGCGGACCTTCGGGAAGAGCCGGGCCAGGTAGGTCGCCGGGTACATCCAGACGAACCGCAGCACCACGATCAGCCCGAAGACCAGCACGGTCGCCTGCACCGTGGTGGCCACACCGGTCTCCAGGTCGCCGACCAGCTCGCGCAGCTGCAGGCCGACCAGCAGGAAGACCGCGCCCTCGAGCAGGAAGTTGATCAGCCGCCAGACCGCCTCCATCTGCAGCCGGGAGGTCGGCGACAGCAGGTACGGGATGCGGTGGCCCAGGTAGAGGCCGGCCACCACGACCGCGACCACGCTCGACGTGTGCAGCTCCTCGGCCACCACCACGACCACGAACGGGGTGAGCAAGGACACGGCGTCGTCCAGCAGCGGGTCCTTGATCTTCTTGTGCAGCCAGGCCGCGAGCACCGCCGCCGCGAAGCCGAGGAGCAGCCCGCCGCCGGCGATCACCACCACGTCCCGGCCGATGTTCCAGAAACCGACCGCCGTGCCGGTCAGCGCGCCGCCGGCGATCCGCACCATGACCAGCGCGGTCGCGTCGTTGAGCAGGCTCTCGCCCTCGAGCAGGGTGACGATCCGGCGGGGCAGTCCGATGCGGCGGGCGATCGCGGTCGCCGACACCGCGTCGGGCGGCGCGACCACGGCGCCGAGCGCCACACAGGCGGACAGCGGCACGTCGGGCAGCAGCAGATGCAGCACGGCGCCGGTGATCAGCGCGGTGAAGATCACCAGGCCGACGGCGAGCAGGATGATCGGGCGCAGCGCCCGGCGGAAGGCGGGGATCGAGGTCTGCAGGGCGGCCACGTAGAGCAGCGGCGGCAGGATGCCGACCAGCACCAGCTCCGGCTCCACGTGGATCTCTGGCATTCCCGGCAAGAAGGACAGGCCCAGACCGGCGACCAGCAGCACCAGGGGTGCGACGAACCCGAGCCGCCGGGCCAGCGCGGCCCCGGCGACAGCGATCACGATCAGTACGACCGTGTCGACGATGCCTTCCATGGCGAGAAGCTTAGGCGGTCGATCCCGGTCACGAGTTTCGTGGAGATCACCGGCGGGCCCGAGGGCAGACCGGGTCGGTCCGGAGGCGCCGGGCGAGGCCGCGTCCGATCAGAGCGTCGGGAGTGAGTGCGACCGGAAGACCGTCGCCGAGTGCGTCCCGTCCCCGCTGCGCCGGAGGACCACGGCGTCGACCGTGAAGACGTAGTGGGTCTTCGGGGACAGATTGGTGATCGTGGCGCTCATCTGCCCGCAGGGCGTCTTGGGCTTGACCACGGTGTACGTCACGTCGCGCTGGTCGCCGACGACCAGATCCTGGCTGATCGCGTAGAGCCGGAACTCCACCAGGTTGATCCCGCCGACGTTGTACCAGTCCAGCACCGCCGTGGTCGCCGCCGGGGTCACGTCGAGACCGGCGATCTTGGAGAAGTTGAACATGTTCGGCGAGCAGACCGGGGTCGGCGTGGCGTACTTCGCCCCGCCTCCGCCGCTCAGCGGCAGGAACCCGAACGACACCGACGGCGGCGGCGTGCCGCCGGAGGTCGGCTTCGGTGACGGCGTGGCCTTGCCCTGCTCCGACACGATCCAGCTGTCCCCGCCGGCCCCGGCCGCACCATCGGCGCCGGCGGACGAGGGCGGCGACGAGGAGGACGAGGAGAACAGGCCGCATCCGGACAGCCCGAACACCGCCGGCACGACCAGTGCCAGCAGCAGACCCCCGCTTCTCCGCTTCACGAGAGTTCTGATCGGACCGCCCGGACGAAGGCTTAGCTCTCCCCCGGGTGCGGGACGGGGGCGGCCGTGAGCGCCTGGGGCCGGCTGTAGTACTCCCGCGTGCGCCGGGCCAGGTCTTTGGTCGCGGCCGAGTTGGCCCACGTGCCGAGGATGACCGCCGCCCCGGGCACGATCTTGGCGAAGATCCGCTTGGCCGCGCGGATGCCGGCCATCTGGGCGAGCTTGACGCCCAGGCGCAGCATCACCCCGCTGAGCGGCCGGCCGGCCGAGCCGGCGAAGAGCTGGGCGGCCCGTTCGCGGCCGGCGGCGACGCCGAGGGCCAGCCGGGCGGTCTCCGCCACCTTGTGCACCTTCTGCAACACGAGCAGGTCGGTGGCGCGGTCGGCGTGGCTGGGGTCGAGGCCGTACGCCGCCGCCATGTGCAGCACCATTCTGGCCTGCGTCCAGGCCAGCACCCCGACGTCGGCGACCGCGCCGGGCAGGCCGGTGGCCCCGGACACGGCGCCGGAGATGCGGGCGTGGGTGGTGAAGCGCTTGGCCGCGAGCTGGGCCAGGGCGGCCGGGGAGATGCCCGGTTGCTGGTCGCGCTGCCGGGCGGCCCAGCGTTCGGCCTCGGGTCCCAGGCGGCGGACCGCCTCCAGGGCGAGGTGCTCCGGCGCGTACTGCGGGTCGGCCTTCATGCGGGCCCAGAGGGATCCGGGCGGTGCGGCGCCCGAGTCTTCGACGAGTGGTTCAGTCACCAGATCATCACTCCGAGGGGAAGAGGGGATCTTCCGTTCATTGTGCAGTGCGGATGCACGTGCACGCGAACATGTCCCACGACGAACGCTCATCCCGGCGATGGGCAGACCGATAGGTCGGACATGGTGGGAGAAGAACGGCGCGTGGAGCGGCTGCGCCCTACTCCCCTGCTCGTGGTGATGACCGGGCTCCTGGTGGTCGCGTCCGCCCTGTTCCTGGCCAGTTCTCTGGTGCCGGCCGTGCCGCCCTGGATCAACTGGCTGCCGATCGCGCTCAGCTGCATCCTGCTGGCGCGGGTGGCATGGCGGACGGCCCGGCTCGACGGTATGGACCGGGTGGCGCGGCGGCTCTGGCGCGACCTGACCGTCGTACCCCTGCTGGTCATGGTCGGTATTGCCGGTGATCTCCGGCGGGCGCTCATCGACCCCACCTTCGACGGCGTGACCCACGACACACCGACCAACGTGGCGTACGGCCTCTCGATCCTGTCCCTGATCTGGATGTTGCTGCGGCTGCCGACCGGGCAGCGCCGTGAGGTCAATCACACCGCCCGGTTCGCCCTGGACGCCGCCACGGTCGGCGTCACCACCGGCATCTTCGCCTGGTACGCCATCGTGCAGGCGTTCGGCAGCGTCGGGGCGGCGGCCGGCCCGAACGTCGTACCCATGGTGGTCCTGGCCGCTCTGGGCCTGTGCGGCTCGCTGGCCTTCGTCAAGATCTCGATGATCGACATGGGCGGTCTCGACCGCACCATCACCCGCCAGCTCGCCCTGGCCGCGGCGCTCGGCGCGGCCGGCGGTGGCCTGACCCCGCTGCTGTTCGACCTGCGCCCGGGCCTGAGCAGCTCACACGTCACGGTCTGCGCGACGATGCTCTGTGCCGCCTTCGCCGCCGACCGGCAGCGCCGCATCGTGGGCGTACCCCGGAAGGCCGGGCCGCGCCGGCGCAACAGCCTGGTCCCCTACGTGGCGGTCGCCGCCACCGACGGCCTGCTGCTCTGGATCGGCGCCCAGGCCGGTGGCCTGGTCCTCATCGTGGCGATCGCCGCCGTGGTGCTGACCGCGCTGGTCGCCCTGCGCCAGGTGCACGCCCTGCTCGAGAACGACCGGCTGCTGCGCCGGATCGACGCCGGCCAGGCCCAGCTCAAGCACCGGGCCAGCCACGACGACCTCACCGACCTGGCCAACCGGACGCTGTTCGAGCAGCGCACCCGCGAGGCGCTGGGCCGCTCCGGCCGGCGGGCGATGAGCCTGGCCCTGATCGACCTGGACGACTTCAAGGCGATCAACGACCGGCTCGGCCACGCGGTCGGCGACGCCCTCCTGGTGGTGGTCGCGGCGCGGCTGCGCGAGTGTGTACGCGGCGACGACCTGGTCGCCCGGCTCGGCGGCGACGAGTTCGGCCTGCTCCTGGACGGTCTGCGCGGCGACAAGGCGACCGAGGTGCTGGACCGGATCACGGAGGCGCTCCGCCGCCCGGTGCACGCGCTCGGCTACGACCTGCTGGTCAGCGCCAGCGTGGGCCTGGCCGAGGGCTGGGCCGAGGCCGAGCCGCAGGAGCTGCTGCGCCGGGCCGACCTGGCGATGTACGCGGCCAAGGCCAGCGGCAAGGGCCGGCACGCGGTCTACGACGCCGAGCTGGAACAGCACCAGGCGGCCGACGCCGAGCTGGGCGCGGCCCTGCGCCAGGCCCTCGACAACAACGAGTTCACGCTGGTCTACCAGCCGATCGTGCGGCTGCCCGACGGCCACTGGACCGGCATGGAGACGCTGATCCGCTGGCACCGGCCGGACCGCGGCTTCGTCGGGCCGGACACGTTCATCCCGATCGCCGAACGCACCGGGCTGATCGTCCCGCTGGGCGACTGGATCCTGCGGACGGCGCTGCGTCAGGCCGCGGCCTGGGACCGGGAGTACGGCGACGCCGCCCCGCGCGAGATCGGCATCAACGTCTCGGCCCGCCAGCTGCGGGAACCCGGGTTCGCCGGCGACGTGAAGGAGGCGCTGGCCGAGACCGGGTTCGACCCGGAGCGGGTGGTCGTCGAGGTCACCGAGACCGCGGTCTTCGACGGCGGCATGGCCCTCGACACCCTGCAGAACCTGGTCGGCCTGGGCGTGAAGGTGGCGCTGGACGACTTCGGCACCGGGCACTCGTCGCTGGGCCTGCTGCGTACCTGCCCCGCGGACACGCTGAAGGTCGACAAGTCGTTCGTGGACGGCATCGGCGGCCGGTCCGAGGAGGCGGTCATCGCCACCGCCATGATCCAGATCACCAACGGCCTGCACCTGCAGGCGGTGGCCGAGGGCGTGGAGACGGCCGAGCAGGCCGAGACGCTGTACCGGCTGGGCTACCGCTTCGCCCAGGGCTACCACTTCAGCCGCCCCCTCTCGCCGGCACAGGTCGCGGCTCACCTGGCTCCGGCCACCATCTCGGCCTGAAGACGTCGTTCCCGATTCGCCACCAGCCGGCGCCTCGAAAGCGAATCCGAAACGACGTCTACCCGACCCCCGTGTTCTAGGTCGTGCGAATCGGTGCTGGAATGTTCCGTACGGCAGCGTTGTTGCCGCATGGTGTCTCGTGCGCAGGCGCGAGGCAGCCGATCGAGGAGGATGCCGACGTGCTCGACCCGAGCGGGCTTTATGAGCTGACCGGCGACGCCCCGACGCTGGAGTCGCCGGTGCTGCTCCAGGCACTGACCGGGTTCGTCGACGCCGGCAGCGCGATTCAACTCTCCCGGGAACACCTGCTCGAGAAGCTGGAGTCCCGGGTCATCGCCACGTTCGACGTGGACCAGCTGCTCGACTACCGCTCCCGCCGCCCCTCCATGGTCTTCATCGAGGACCACTGGGAGAGTTACGAGGAGCCGTCCCTGGCGCTGCACCTGCTCCAGGACGAGATGGGCACCGAGTTCCTGATGCTCGCCGGCCCCGAGCCCGATGTGCAGTGGGAACGCTTCATCGCCGCGGTGACCGGCCTGATCGAGCGGTTCGGCGTACGCCTGACCGTGGGCCTGAACGCGATTCCGATGGCCGTCCCGCACACCCGGCCGGTCAGCGTCACCGCCCACGCCACCGATCGCGAGCTGCTCGGCGACCGCGAGTCCTGGCTCCAGAAGGTGCAGGTGCCGGCCAGCGTCGGCAACCTGATCGAGTTCCGGCTGGGGCAGAACGGGCACGACGCGATGGGGTACGCCGCCCACGTGCCGCACTACCTGGCCCAGACCACCTACCCCGCCGCGGCCGAGCTGCTGCTCGACTCGGTGTCGTCGAGCACCGGCCTCGCCCTGCCGACCGGCGCGCTGCGCGAGGCGGCCATCGCCGTCCGCGAGGAGGTCGACTCCCAGGTCGCCGACGACGAGCAGGCCACCCGCCTGGTCCAGTCGCTGGAGCAGCAGTACGACGCGTTCGTCCGCGGCCGCGAGGGCAACCTGCTGGCCGGCAACACCGGCGACCTGCCGACGGCCGACGAGCTGGGCGCCGAGCTCGAGCGCTTCCTGGCCGAGCAGTCCAAGGACAACGAGAACTAGAGCCAGGCTTTCCTGACCGACTCCCGGCTGCGGGCAGGTTCGTCGCCCGCGCCGGTGAAGAGCGCGGTCAGCATGGGTACGCCGTCGGCCAGGGTGCGACGGGACAGCACGCGGCTGGTGACCAGGGACACCAGGCCGTGGGTGACGATCCAGCTCTGGTAGGCGAGCGCCCGCGGGTCGGCGTCGGCCCGGAAGCGGCCGATGGTTCGTGCGCGGGCCGCCGCGCGTACCAGAAATTCTCGGGTCTCCTCGGCCGCGGCCGTGTCTTCGAGGTCGTAGGCGGCGTCGAACATCACCCGGTAGAGATCGGGGTGGTCCAGGGCGTTCGCGGCGTACGCGGCCAGCAGCGCGGTCAGCTCCTCGACCGGGTCGTCGACCGGCCGCACCGTGGTGAGCCGCGCCGCCAGCCGGGTGAAGCCCTCCTGCCGCAGCGCCCGCCACATGCCGTCCATGCCGCCGAAGTGCGTGTAGACCGCCATCGTCGACACACCCGCGCCGGCCACCAGCGACCGCAGGGTGATCGGCTCGCGGGCGCTCAGCATGTGGGCGGCGCGCTCGATGAGCTGCGTGCGTACCGCCGGGTCTCTGGTCCGGGCCACGCGTCGAGATTACATAACATAGCTTTGCTATGGTTACCGGCATGACAATCACCCTGATAGATCCGGACGGGCTCCCCACGGTCGACCTCTACCGGCAGGTGGCGGTCGCCTCCGGGTCGCGGCTCGTCTTCATGGCCGGGCAGGTCGCCTGGGACTCGACCGGGGCCGTGGTCGGCGCCGGTGACCTCGCGGCGCAGGTCGAGCAGTGCTACCTGAACGTGGGGGTCGCGCTGGCGGCGGCCGGGGCGAGCTTTGCCGACGTCGCCAAGCTGACCGTGTACCTCGTCGACTGGACGCCGGACAAGATGGCCCAGGTCGCCGAGGGGATCGAGCGGGCGGCTGAGACGCTCGGCGTGGTGCCGGTGGCGCCGCTGACCGGGATCGGGGTGAGTGCGCTGGCCACACCCGAGCTGCTGGTCGAGATCGAGGCCACAGCCGTTCTCGACTGACCCCCTGTGGATATTCGCGAGAACGTCACATTCCCGAGCTACGTTGACCGCCCACCCAGTGCCGGGGTGGGGGGCGGGGGTGGCCGCGCGCGCGAGAAACAGTCAAGACCGATCGGTTCGGTCACCGGGCCTGCGCATTACCCCCATTCACGGGCGGATCCGGGGCCTCGTGTCCGACTATGAGGGAATGCCACTGTTCCGCTCGCAATCCGGCCGCAACGAGACGGCTCCCCGGGCGATCCCCCGCGACGTGGAGAGCCTCGAGAAGCTGATCGTCGATCTGGCCGGCGCCGCCGACGAGAAGACGGCGTGGAAGATCACCGTCGACAGCACGGCCGAGTCGCACGGCTTCGCGTACGGCGCGGTCTGGTTGCCGGGCCCGGACAATCAGATGCGGCTGGAGTACGAGAACGGCACGATCGCCGCCGACCTGCGCGCCGCGACCGGTGGCAGCGGCACCCTGCCCGCCGACGCCGGCCTGGTCGGGCGGGCCTACCGCAGCGGCCGCCCGGTCTACGTGGGCGCGATGGACCAGTGCGGTGACTGCCGGCGTTGCCAGGCGGCGGGCCGGGCCGGGATGGCGGCGGCGATCGTCACCCCGGTGATCCGGGACGGCCGGTCCATCGCGGTGCTGGAGTACTACTCGGCCGATCCGCTGTACATCGACGGGCCGCGGACCGAGAAATGGGCCTCGATCGCCCGCATCGCCGAGCAGGCCCGATGGACGGCGCTGGCCGCGGCCGAGTTGCGGCAGGTGGCGGATGATCGGCTCGCGGTGACCAGCGTGGTGACCGCGCTGGGCGAGACCACGGACAGCCAGTCGGCGCTGCGGATGGCCCTCGACTCGGTGCGGACGGCGTTCGGCTGGGCCTACGGGTCGTACTGGGAGATCGACGACAGCGTCAACCTGCTGAAGTTCCAGCAGGAGTCGGGCTCGGCCGGCGACGAGTTCCGCAAGGTGACGCTGGCCGCCACTTTCGCCGAGGGCGTCGGCCTCTCCGGCCGCGCGTGGCGGTCCCGCGACCTGGTCTTCGTGCGCGACCTGGCCGAACTGACCGATTGCGTGCGCGGGCCGGCGGCGATGCGGGCGGGCGTCCGGTCGGGCGTCTGCTTCCCGATCCACAACCACGGCCGGATCATCGGCACGATGGACTTCTTCACCACCGAGTACATCGAGATGTCCGATTCGCGGGCGTCGGCGCTGCGCAACGTGCAGCAGCTGGTGTCGCAGCGGCTGGACATCGTCCGCACCGCCGAGCAGTCGGCCGAGAACGCGCGGGCGCTGCTCGACACGGTGTCCCGGCTGCGGGCCGCGTCCGACGACGCCACCCGGGTCGCCGAGGAGGCGGTCAGCCGCGCGTCGGCGATGACCCACGAGGTCGAGGCCCTGGGCCAGGCGTCGGTGGCGATCGGCGACGTCATCAAGATCATCTCGTCGATCGCGGACCAGACCAACCTGCTGGCCCTGAACGCCACCATCGAGGCGGCCCGGGCCGGTGAGGTCGGGCGGGGCTTCGCGGTGGTCGCCGGCGAGGTGAAGGACCTGGCCCGCGAGACGGCCGAGGCCACCCAGCGGGTCTCCGAGCAGATCAACGGCATTCAGAACAGCGCGCGTACGGTCAGCTCCGGAATTCTCACCACCAGCGAGACGATCGGGCAGATGGACGCGGTCCAGACGCGCATCAACGAGGTGCTCGAGGAGCAGGCCAAGATGGCCTCAGCGTTGCAGTCCTAGGAACACCAGCACGTTCTGGATCTCGCGGTCCCAGTAGCCCCACTCGTGGGCGCCCGGGCCGTACGCGCTGTCCACCGCGATCCCGCGCCGCTCCAGAGCGGCCACCACGGTCTGGTTGTAGGGCAGCGTGTGGTCCTCGGTGCCACAGCGGATCATCAGCCGCGGCAGCCCGGCCGGATCGGCCCGCTCGATGAGGTGGAGCAGGTCGTCGTCGGTCCCGCCGACCCGGTGCTCGGGGAAGAGCTCGGTCATCAGCCGCCGCATGTGCGGGCGGTCGTCGTGCTCCTGGATGCGCGCCAGGTCGAGCGCGCCGGAGAGCGAGGCCGCCGCCGCGAAGCGCTCGGGCTGGCGCAACGCCCACTTCAGGGCGCCGTAGCCGCCCATGCTCAGGCCGGCCACGAAGGTGTCGGCGCGGTCGGTGGAGACGCGGAAGAGGTTCTCGACGGTACGCGGGAGCTCCTCGCTGAGGAACGTCCAGAACGGCAGCCCGAACCTGGTGTCGCAGTAGAAGCTGCGGTGCACCTGGGGCATGACGACGGCGACGTCGTGGTGGGCGGCGTACCGCTCGATCGACGTGAAGCGCGACCACGCCGAGTGATCGTCGGTCAGGCCGTGGAGCAGGTAGAGGACCCGCTTGCGGCCTGCGCCCGCCGGCATCAGGACGGTCATGGTGGTGCCGAGGCCGAGGGTCTCGGAGGGGAAGTCGACGCGTATCGAGGCCATCGTTCCATGATCGACGATGCGTACACGGATGGCCACGTGGGGTTGGGAATGTCGTACCCGTCGATTAGTATGTGTGTACTAAAACCGCTACTGACCTGCGGGGGAAGATCACCCATGACGTCGCCTGTCACCCTTCCGGCTGCCCCGGTCCCGCCGTACGCCACGATGCTCGGATTCACCAGATATGTCGCTCGCACCGGTCCGGCCAAGGCCACCTTCGTCGGTGGTCTGCGGCGCCAGCGCGAGCGCCGGTCCGGCTTCAACCCGCACGGCCAGCTGGTCAAGGCGCTCAAGGCCGACATCGCTTTCCGTACAGGTGGGAGCTATCTCGCCGAGGTGCCCAACCTCGTGAAGCCGAGGTGGAAGCCGCTCTACGAGGCGGTCAGCGCGGGCGCGGCCCACTACCTGGCCTCGCTCGGCGACCCCGAGCAGGTGAGCCTGGCGCAGACCCGTGAGGCGCTGGCCTCGGTCGGTCCGCTGGCCGTGAAGATCAACCCCCACTTCGGGCTGCGGTACGCCGACGGCCGGCGCGAGGCGGTCCGCCTGCACTTCGACGAAGATCCGCCCAGCGCCGAGGCGATCACGGCCACGCTTCACCTGATGGCCCGCCACATGGACCAGATCCTGCCGAACGCCTCGCCGGTGCTCGTCGACCTGCGGCGCGGCGTCAGCCACGTCCTCGACCCGGGTGGAAAGCCGGCCGATGTGGAGCGCTGGCTCGCGGGCGAAGCGGCGGCCTTCACCGCCATGTGGGCGGCCTAGCCAGTCCGATTGGCCGTCCACAGCCCCACCACCACCCAACGCCGGACTAAAGGCTGAGCTGAATTTTCCAGGTTTCGGCGTGGGAACCGCTTAGGTGCAGCGCGGTTGCGACGATGTCTCCGGTGTAAGCGGGGGACAACGTCGGGGGGCGTCAGGTATGAAGGCAGTCATCAAGATCACGGGTACCACGGCTCTTGCGGTGTTCGGGATGGCGGCGGGTGCGCTCTTCGCGCCGGCCGCCGCCTCGGCCGCCACGCCGACGCTGCCCAGCCTGGTCGCCTACGTCCGCACCGGGGATGTGTATGTGAGCAAGGGCGCCACCGAGACCCGGCTGACCACCGACGGCGGCTACAACCGCCCGCGCTGGTCGCCCGACGGCACGCAGCTCGCCTACCTGAGGGGCGGTCAGCTCTGGACGATGAAGGCCGACGGCAGCGCCGAGCGCCGGCTCACCACCCGCGCCGCCTCCGGTCCGTCCTGGGCCCCCGACGGCAAGTCGATCGCCTTCGCCTCGCTGTCCTGCTCGGGCGGCCCCGGCGTCTACCGCATCTCCACCACCGCCACCAACGCCCAGCCCCAGGTGCTCTTCCCCAGCGACTGCCGCGGCGAGGCGCTGCCCGCGTCGCCGTCCCCGGCCACCGCCGCCCCGGCCGGCCTCAACGACCGCCTGCGCACCGACGACGCGGTCGCCTGGTCGCCCGACGGCACCAAGATCGCCTTCCGCGGCGGCAACTGCGAGTCGACCTACGACGCCTGCCTGACCGTCGGCACGGTGGCCGCCGGCGGCGAGCGGACGGTCGCGGCCTACGGCGGCGGCGGCGTGCAGAACTCCGGCTTCGCGGTGGTCCCGAGCTGGCGGGCCGACGGTGCCAAGCTGGCCTGGACCGCCTACCAGGAGGGCGAGACCGCCGCCGAGAACCGCCCGGTGCACCTGGTCGAGTGGGACGCCATCTCCGGTGCCAAGCGCACCGTCGGCGCCACCCTCGACCGCGAGCTGGCCTACGTCGACGCCACCCGCGGCGTGGCCACCGGCCAGTACAACGGCGGCTCGTACGTGATGGTGGTCGGCCTGTCCGGCACCGCCCGCACCCCCTTCCACGCCGGCTCCCAGCCCAGCGTCCAGCCGATCCACTGACGCTCCCCGTCCGGCCAGAGCCCCTCCGCACCCCGGTGCGGAGGGGCGCCTCGTATTCTGGGCGGCGCGATGAATGATGCTGGTGAGCGGGCCGTGCGGACGTTTCATCCGCGGCGGGGCCGGATGAGTGGGCGGCACGCGGACGCGCTGGCCGAGATGTGGCCGGCCTTCGGGCTGACGGTGGTCGACGGTGACCGGAGGCCGCTCGATCTCGATGGGCTCTTCGGGCGGGTGGCGCCCCGGGTGCTCGAGATCGGGTTCGGGATGGGTGACGCCACGGCGGCCATGGCGGCCGGGGATCCGGGACGCGACTATCTGGCCGTCGAGGTGCACACGCCCGGCATCGGAAATCTGCTCGCCCTGATCGGGGAGCTCGGGCTCGGCAACGTACGCGTGGCTCACGGGGATGCCATGGAGCTGGCCCATCGGATCCCGGCCGGCGGGCTCGACGCGATCCACGTGTTCTTCCCGGACCCGTGGCCCAAGGCCCGGCATCACAAGCGGCGGTTGATCCAGCCCCGCAACGTGGTGCTGCTGCGGCGGCTGTTGCGGGTGGGCGGGGTGATCCACTGCGCCACCGACTGGCCGGAGTACGCCGAGGCCATGGCGGCCACGCTGGACGGGGACGAGGAACTGGCGCCGGTCGGAGCCGGGAACGGGCGCCCGGAGACCAAGTTCGAGCGGCGTGGGGTGCTGGCCGGGCGGCCCATCGCCGACCTGGTGTACCGGCGCACCTGACCTATTTGCCGGACAGCAAGATTCGCCGATTTCTCCGCCCTAGTCTGATAGCGGAGGTCGGTCCATGCGGCGAGATGACCCAGCCCGGCTCGAAGGGCGGGACCCGGGTACGGCAGGGCCGTCGGCCACGCCGGAGAACGACGGCAAGCCGGTGGACGGCGCCGCCGACGGCCTGGTGCTGGACATCTCCGGGGCCGCGGGACCGGGCCGGAGCGAAGGCGGCATGCTGACCGGTGGGGCCGCCGACCAGATCGCCGAGCTGGTGGCGCGGGCGGCCCGGGCGCCCACCGGACTGATCTACTTCCTCGACGAGGCGGGCGAGCGGCTCGTCCTGTCCGGCGCCCACGGGCTGCCCGGAACGCGGGCCGACGCGGCCGAAGCACCGCTGGCCGGGAGCCTGGGCGAGCCGATCGTCGGCACCGGGCAGCCGCTCGTCATCGAGGACATCGCCGCCGATCCGCGGATACCGGACGGCTCCCGGCTGCGGATACGGGACACCCATGGGGCGTTCCTCGGTCATCCCGTACGCGACGACGAAGGCGCCATCACCGGGATCTGCTGCGCCTACGACACCGCCCCGCGCCGCTGGACGCCCGAGCAGATCGCCGCGGTCTCCACCGCCGCGCAGGTCAGCACGCTACTCATCGCCGAACGGCGGGCGCGCTGGGAGGTGGACCGGCAGCGGCGCTTCCTGGACGGGGTGCTCGACTCGCTGCACGACGGCGTCACCGCCTGCGACGCGGACGGCCGGATCGTGCTGGTCAACGCCCGGATGCGGGAGATGTGGGGCGAGGCCGCGCCGGACGGCGCCCCGGACGGTCTGACCGATGCCGACGGCAAGCCGGTCTCCTGCGACGGCATCAGCCTGTTCCGGGCGCTGCGCGGGGAACAGCTGCGCGACCACGAGCTGGTGCTGCGCCGCAAGGGGCGCCGGACCCGCCGCTACCTGGTCGACGCCCGGCCGATCATCGGGGCCGACGGGCGGCCGACCGGAGCCGTGCAGGCGGTGCAGGACGCCACCCGCCGGCGGCGGGTCGAACGGTTCCGGACGTGCGAGCTGGCCGTGACCATGGCGCTGGCCGACGCGCCCACGATCGAGGCGGCCGGACCGCGGGTGCTGGAAGCGGTGGTCAGCACGCTCGACTGGGCCCACGCCGAGCTGTGGCTGGTCGACGACGCGGCCGGGATGATCCAGCCGGCGGCGTGCTGGAGCCGGCCGGGCTGGACCGCCGACATCGACGTGCCGGCCGAGCTTCCCTACGGCCGGGGGCTGGCCGGCCGCGTGTGGCAGGTCGGCAAGCCGCTCTGGATCCGCGACGTCAACCGGCCGCAGAGCCTGATCTCGCCCGAGACCGCCGCCGCCTCCGACCTGCACACGGCGCTCGCTCTGCCCGTACGCCACGGATTGGAGCCCTTGGGTGTTCTCACCGTCTTCGCGGAGAGCATCGAGGACCCGGAGGACGAGGTGCTGGCCCTGCTGTCGGGCGTCACCGCGATGGTCGCCCAGTTCGTCGACCGGCAGCTCGTCGAAGATCTGCAGCGCCAGCTGACCCGGAGCAAGAACGAGTACCTGGCGCTGATCGGCCACGAGCTGCGCACGCCGCTCACCTCGATCAGCGCGTACACCGAGATCCTCCGCGAGATCGATCCGTCGGCGCTGGCGGCGGACGGGCCGGCCCTGCTCGACGTGGTCGACCGGAACACCACCCGGCTCCGGCGCATCATCGACGAGCTGCTGGAACTGTCGGCGCTGGACACCGGGCACGCGGCCATGACGATGGCGCCGGTCGACCTGGCCGACGTGGTGCGCGAGTCGGTCGAGCGGACCCGCGAGGTGATCGACGGCTCGCCGCTGTCGCTGAACGCCGAGCTCCCGGACGAGCTGGTGCTGCCCGGCGACCGGCGGCGGCTCAAGCAGATCGTGGACAACCTGCTGGGCAACGCGGTGAAGTACAGCCCGGACGGGGGCCGGATCACGGTGCGGCTCAAGCCGGTGGGGCGGGCGGCGGAGCTGTCGGTGTCGGACACCGGGATCGGGATCGCGCCGGAGGAGCGGGAGCGGCTGTTCACCCGGCTCCATCGCGCCAGCATGGTGCGGGACAAGGCGATTCCGGGTACAGGACTGGGGCTCGCGCTGAGCCGGGCGGTGGTCAAGCGGCACCACGGGACGATCGAGCTGGCCGACCACGAGGGGCCCGGGACCACCGTACGGGTAAGACTGCCTCTCGACGCCCGTTGACAGGACCCCTTCCTACCGGGCCAGTATGACTTCCATGACCAGGTGGACTCCCGATCCTTCGTTCTACGCCTCCCCGCGTGACGCCGCGTCGGCGCCCGCCGAGACCCTCGCGTACGTGGCCGCCTTCGATCGTGCCGCCGAGAAGCCCGACGCGATCGCCGTGCTCGACACCGATCCCGGCTCCGACACCTACGGCCGGGTGGTCGGCTGGACCGACCTGCCGCACACCGGCGACGAGTTGCACCACTTCGGGTGGAACGCGTGCAGCAGCGCGCTCTGCCCGACCGCCCCCCATCCGCATGTCGAGCGCCGCTACCTGATCGTGCCCGGCCTGCGGTCGTCGCGGATCTACGTGCTGGACACCAAGGACGACCCGCGCAACCCGAAGATCGTCAAGGAGATCCCGGCGAGCGACCTGGCCGAGAAGGCGGGCTACTCGCGGCCGCACACGATCCACTGCGGGCCGGACGGCATCTACGTCTCCGCGCTCGGCGGCGGCGACAGCGACGGGCCCGGCGGCATCGCGGTGCTCGACCACACCACGTTCGAGGTGCGCGGCGCCTGGGAGCGGGACCGGGGAGACCAGTTCCTGGCGTACGACTTCTGGTGGCATCTGACCCGCGACGTGCTCGTGACGTCCGAGTGGGGCACCCCGTCGATGATCGAGGACGGCGTGAACCCGGAACTGCTGCTGGGCCGCAAGTACGGCCACCGCCTGCACTTCTGGGACCTGGCCAAGCGCACCCTCACACAGACCGTCGACCTGGGCGACCAGTACCAGATGACGCTGGAGCTGCGCCCGGCCCACGACCCGACCAGGGAGTACGGCTTCGTCGGCGTCGTCACCAGCGTCGAGGACCTGTCCGCGTCCATCTGGCTCTGGCACCGGCAGGGCCACGAGTTCGCGGTCACCAAGGTCATCGACATTCCGGCCGAGGCGGCCGCCGTCGAGGATCTGCCGCCGGCGCTGCAGCCGTTCGGGGCGGTGCCGCCGCTGGTCACCGACATCGACCTGTCCGTCGACGACCGCTTCCTCTACGTCTCGGCCTGGGGCACCGGCGAGCTGCTGCAGTACGACGTCAGCGACCCGTTCCACCCCTCGCATGTCTCGTCGATCCGGCTCGGCGGCGTGACCGGGCGCGTGCCCCACCCGTCGTTCCCGGACGAGCCGCTGGCCGGCGGCCCCCAGATGGTCGAGGTGTCCCGGGACGGCAAGCGGGTCTACGTGTCGAACTCGCTCTACGGCTCGTGGGACGACCAGTTCTACCCTTCCGGCGTGGGCGCGTGGGTGGCCAAGATCGACGTTGGCGCCGATGGCATGACCTTGGACCCACGGTTCTTCCCGCACGGCGACGAGTTCCGCGGGCGGCGCGTGCACCAGACGCGGTTGCAGGGCGGCGACGCGTCGTCCGACTCGTACTGCTTCCCCGGGTGACCGCCGGGCAATACCTGGCCCTCGCGGCGCTGGGCGCGTTCCACGGTCTCAACCCGGCGATGGGCTGGCTGTTCGCGGTGGCGCGAGGCATGCAGGAGCGGAGCGTACGCACGGTGCTCCGCGCCCTGCCCCCGATCGCCGCCGGGCACCTGGTCTCGGTGGCGATCGTGGCGGCGGTGGTGTCGGCGACCCGCTCGGTCGTCGCCGCCAACATCGTCGGCATCGTCGGCGGGGTGCTGCTCGTCGGCTACGGCCTGTTCCGCCTGCTGTCCGAGCGGCACTTCCGGTGGGCCGGGATGCGGCTGTCCTCGGCGCAGCTGGCCGGCTGGTCGTTCCTGATGTCGAGCGCGCACGGCGCCGGCCTGATGCTGCTGCCGGTGCTGGCCACGACCCCGATGCCCCCTTCCGCCACCCATGCCAGCCACGTCATGGCCGCTCCCGCCGCCGGCGCGCTGACCGGGCTGGCCGCGGCCGGCGTGCACACGGTCGCGATGATCGTGGTGCAGGGCCTGTGCGCGCTCATCGTGTACGAGTTCGTCGGCGTCGGCATCCTGCGCCGCGCCTGGTTCAACGTGGACCGTCTGTGGGCCGCGGTGCTCGTGGCGGCCGGCGCCCTGACCATCGCCCTGGCCGTTTGACCCTCTTCTTACTCGAGGGTCCACGGTGGGCCGCATGCATGACATCGACTCGTTGCGGCCGATCCTGCGCGCCGCCTGGGGCGCCGACACCTGCGACCCGCACGACCGGCCCGACTGGCACCCCGGCAACCCGGCCCGCGGCCAGTGCGGGGTCACCGCCCTGGTGATCCAGGATCTGCTCGGCGGCGACCTGATCCTCGGCGAGGTGTACGCCGGCGGCGTCCGGACCGGCTACCACTATTGGAACCGCCTCCCCGGCGGCCGCGAGGTCGACCTGACGGCCGGCCAGTTCCGCCCCGACGAGGTGGTCACCGGCGGTGCGGTGCAGCAGCGCGATCCCGGCGCCCCGGTCCGCCGCTGCCGCGCCGAGTACGAGCTGTTAAGCAGTCGCGTGCTCGCCCACCGCCGTGACAGCGTGGCCGGGTGACACCGCTGCGGATCATCAAGGGCGACGCGACCAGCCCGCAGGCCAAGGGCCCGAAGATCATCGCCCACGTCAGCAACGACGCCGGCGGCTGAGGCAAGGGCTTTGTGCTGGCCGTCTCGCGCCGGTGGCCGGAGCCCGAGCGCGCCTTCCGCCGGTGGCACCACGACCGCAGCCGCAACGACTTCGGGCTGGGCGCCACCCAGGTGATCCAGGTCCAGCCGGACGTCTGGGTGGCCAACATGGTCGGTCAGCACGGCCTGAAGGCGGGCAGCGCCGGGCCACCGGTCCGCTACGACGCGATCGAGAAGTGCCTGCACACGGTGGCCGCCGAGGCCGCCCGGCTCGGCGCGTCGGTGCACCTGCCGCGGGTCGGCTGTGGCCTGTCCGGCGGCCGCTGGGACCGCGTCGAGCCGCTGATCGTGGCCGCCCTGTGCCAGCGCGACATCCCGGTCACCGTCTACGACTTCGACTGACCCCTGCTGCTCCTTGCTGGACCGCGCTACGATCCAGCCATGGTTGAACGTGTTCAACTTTCTACCGGGAACCTCCAGCGCGCCATGGTCGGCGTGGCGGCGGGTTACGTGCTGTTCGCGGGCCTCGTGTCGTTCGTCGACGAGTCCGACGCCTGGGGCTTCCTGGTCGTCTTCACCCTCTTCGCCGTGGCCATCGCCAACCCGCTCGTCTTCCGCGAGCCGGCCGCCTTCACGATCGCCTGCGTCGTGACCGCCGTCCTGGTGCTGATCCTCGGCTTCTTCCTGGCCGCCGCCGGCCTCTACCTCCTGTGGCCGTCGGCCCTCCCGCTGCTGCTCGCGCCGACTCCCCTGCCCCGACTAGCCCCGCCGTGGCCACACCTGGCCGTCGGCCTGCTGACCGCCGCCGCGGTCCTGACCTTCTACGCCGCGGCCGCTTGAGCCCCTCCTCGATCGCGCACCACCAGGGTTGCTTGCGCTCGGGACGTGGACCAGGACGGGTGCGCCAGGCGCCCAGCCTCCCCACTCACCGTCGCTGCCGCCACGGGAAGTCACGGCGCCCAAGCTTCACAACCTTGACCTGACCTGACCACTCACCACCGCCACTGCCGCCCGCCCTGTGCCGCCACCTCGCAGAGCCTGACGATGACCATCCCCAGCGGGGAGCCGCTCCGTCCTACCACCATCCACCCGAGTGGTAGCTCAGCCCGCAATTCCACACCCGAATACCGCCACGCCCCACCACCAGCCCGGCTCGGCAGGCGAGTTCGAAGCCGCGCGCGCCCATCGGGCGGCAGCAAAACGATCTTGGCGGCGCGGCCACCGCCGCCACCCCCACCCCGGCACTGGGTGGGTCAGAACGTAGCGGGCGAACTTGAACGGGTTGTTGCCTGTCCACAGGTGGCGTCGGTCACCGGATCAGCACACCGCCGCCGATCTCGCGAGCCCGGATCGCGGCCGCCTCGATGTGGCGAGGCCGGCGACAGAACAGATAGCAGTGACGGTAGAGGCGGTTCCGCGCGGTGCTCGTTTCTGTGGTCGTGCTTGCGGGACCCAGGAGACGCGAATCGCCGCCGTCGTGCAGTACGGCGCCCATTCGCGTGCCGGTGGACAGCCGATCTCGGCCAGGTCGGCGACCCTGGCGTCCGGGTTCAGGCGTTGCACCAGCTCGTCGGTGAGTGCACCGAGGACGAAGATCTCGGCGACGGCGTTCCGGGGGGACCGGGGTCTCGTAGTAGTCCTCCGCGATGCGCTGGTAGGCGATGCCGGTTCCGTCGAGCAGGGCTCGAACAGCCGGTCGGCACCGTCCGGATCATCGCCGTCGGGCAGCTCGATATCGCCCGTATGCCAGCGGTCGTCGTCGTGCTGGCGCACAGGCAAACCGTGGCCTCCAAGACGCCGTCCTGGTGGCTGAAGGCGGCTGCCGTGGAACACGGCCGGGACGGTGGCGACCAACCCTGGCCACGTCTGCCCACTGCGGTGGGGGCTCATCACCGATTCATGGTCGAACCCCCGGATGACGGCTCCAGCTGGCGAACACGACCGAGCAGGCGTCGCCGGAACCGTTTCTCATCGAGGCCATCTCCTCCTCCGGCCCCCATCGGGAGTCGAAGGAGAAGTACCGCGATTCCCAGTCCGGGCTCATGAGCGCGTCGAGCGTCGCCGGCGCCTGAGAGCGCCGGCGAAGTGTCGCGATGTCCGGCACGGCGAGAGCTACCCGGTGAACTGGCACAGGACCATCTGGCCCGGCGGGAGACCGGCGGCAACGCCGGTCTCCCGTGGAGAAAGAACTAGCGCGAGAACTCGACCGCCGCGGCGCCGCTGCCTCGGCGGGATGGTTCGGCCGCGGCGATGACCCGGCCGTTGCGGCCGAACTCGATCGCGGTGGCCGCGCCCAGTTCGGGCACGTCGGGGCCGAAGGTGTGGCCGAGGGCCTCGAGCCCGGGACCGTACTGCGTGTGGAACGCCGGCTCGGCCTGGATGCCCGCGGAGTTGCGCTGGGACGCCCGGGGGGCCGCCATGGCCTCGGGGAGGGTCATGCCCAGGTCGATGCGGTTGACCAGGAGTTGCAGGACGGTGGTGATGATGGTCGCGCCGCCGGGTGAGCCGAGGGCCAGGTACGGCTTACCGTCCTGGAGGACGATGGTCGGGGACATCGAGCTGCGGGGGCGCTTGTTCGGGCCGGGCAGGTTGGGGTCGGGCGCGTCGCCCTGCGTACCGGCGAAGTTGAAGTCGGTCAGCTCGTTGTTGAGGATGAACCCGCGGCCGGGCACGACCATGCCGCTGCCGCCGGTCGCCTCGATGGTGAAGGTGTACTCGACGATGTTGCCCCACTTGTCGGACACGGTGAGGTTGGTCGTGCTCTGACCCTCTTCGACCTGGCCACCGACCGGCGCCGGCGTGCAGCCGGTCGCGGTCAGGTCGCCGGGCGGGACCGGCTTGGTGAGTGCGTGCGCCGGGTCGATCTGGCAGGCCCGCTGGCGCGCCCACCCGTCCGAGATGAGCCGGTCGAGCTTCCACTGTGCGGTGTGGTCGCCGACGTAGCGGTTGCGGTCCGCGAAGGACAGGGCGCTCGCCTCGAGGTACTGGTGGAGGGCCTGGGTGCGGGACGCCGCCGACAGGTCGGTGCGCTCCAGGATGTTCAGCGCCTCGCCGACGGCCACGCCGCCGCTGGACGGGGCGGTCATGCCGTACACGGTCAGGCCCCGGTAGTCCGACCGGGTAGGCGCGGGGTAGCGAAGCCGGTAGTTGGCGAGGTCGGACATCCGGAGGTCGGCGCCCCGGATCGGGTACGCCCACTCGCCGATGGGAGTGGCCGAGACCGGCGGGTGCTGCACGGTGCGGACGATGTCCCGCCCGACCGCGCCCTTGTAGAGGACGTCGGTGCCCTTGCGCGCGATCAGCCGGTAGGTGGCCGCGAGGTCGGGGTTCTTCTGGGTCGAGCCGACCGCGGGCGGCTGGCCGCCGGGCAGGTAGAGGTCGCGGGACGAATCGAACTGCCCGAAGATCGCCTGGTTGTCGGTCACCTGCTGGCGGAACGTGGCGTCGACCGGGAACCCGTTCTCGGCGACCCGCGCGCCGGGCTGGAGCAGCTGGCTGAGCGGCTTCGTGCCCCACTTGCGGGCGGCCGACTCCCAGGTCGCGAGCGTGCCGGGGGTGCCGACGGACAGGCCGCTGACCCGGCCCTCGTTGAAGTCGTAGGGCTTGCCGTCGGCCGGGTCGATGAACCAGTCCTTGGTCATCGACGCCGGACCGGACTCGCGGCCGTCGATCGTCTGCACGCGACCGCTGCGCGCGTTGTAGTAGACGAAGAACCCGCCACCGCCGATGCCGGCCGAGAAGGGTTCGGTGACGCCGAGCGTGGCCGCCGCGGCGATCGCGGCGTCGACCGCGTTGCCGCCCTTGCGCAACACGTCGATGCCCACCGCGGTGGCCACCTTGTCGACCGTCGCGACGGCGCCGCCGTACCCGCGGGCTGTGGGCCCAAAAGCGGTGCCGCCGTGCCCGCGGGCTGTGGGCCCAAAAGCGGTGCCGCCGTGCCCGCGGGCTGTGGGCCCCAAAGCATCGGAGGCCGCCGCGGCGGGTGCGGCCGGAACCAGCACCACGCCCAGCGCGACCAGGGACAGAACCGCTCGCAACCGCATTGTTGCCTCCGCCGGAGGAAGAATATCGATGAGGGTCAGGGTTCCTGCCTACCCGTGATCAGCCGGTTGCACAACTCAGCCGACCCCGAAGGCGGGCGGGATCACGCCCGGGCAGGTCGCGCCGGGCGCCGGCCGCGCGAGCGCGACCAGGAACCGGTCTATCAGATCGGTGATGCAGGGTGTACGCCCGTACGACACGTGCCCCCAGCCGTCGTACGTGGCCAGGGTGGCCGAGGGACCGAGCTGGTCGGCGACCCGGGTGGCCCACACGTACGGCGTGGCCGGATCGTGTTTCGAGCCGACGACCAGGGTGGGCACCGACGTGCGCCGGAACCGCCGCTGCGGGTTGGCGACCGGCCCGGTGGGCCCGAGGCAGGCCACCGCCGACGACAGGGCCAGCGAGGACACCCGCATCGACGGCGCCGTCGCCCGCAGCGAACGCAGCCGCCGTACGTAGGAGTCGTAGCCCACCGAGGGGAAGGAGAAGTCGGCGCAGAAGATCGCCGGGAAGCTGTTCTCCTCGGTCGCGGCCGCGCGGGAGCGGGTGGCGGGCGCGTCGGCCAGCACGTCGTGGATGTAGGTGGCCAGGGAGGCGAACTGCGGGTCGTAGAACGAGCCGAACGCCACGTCGAGCACGTCGAACTCGTTCGGCCGGAAACCCGGGCGGTACGGGTCGATGAGCGTCCCGGCGGCGGCTCGGGCGAGCACCGTCGCCCACAACGCGCGCACGTTCCGACCTCGCAGGACGCAGTCGTCCGACCGCGCGCACCAGCTGACGAACTCGTCGAACGCGTCCTCGACGGCGGCCGTGCCCTCGGCCAGGAACTCGCGCGCGCTGACACTGTGGTCCATCACGCTGTCCAGCACCACCGCCCGCGCCCGGCGTGGGTGGATCGACGCGTACTGCGCGCCCAGCAACGTCCCGTACGACGCGCCGTAGAAGGTGATCTGCTCCTCGCCCAGCGCCCGCCGCAGCCGGTCCATGTCCCGCGCGACGCTGATCGTGTCGGCGTGCCGGAAGAGCGGGCCGGTGCGCCGCGCGCAGTCCTCGGTCAGCCGGCGATGAAAGATCCGGAGCTTCCGGTACGCCGACTTCCCGGCCACCAGCGGCGACGGCTCGGCGTCGAGCAGGGACCGGGCACACACCACCGGGTTGCTGCGCCCGACCCCGCGCGGGTCGAAGCCGACGATGTCGAACCGTGCGCGCACCTCGGCGCTGAAGAACTTCTCCGCCCCGAGCACCATGTCGACGCCGCTGCCGCCGGGGCCGCCCGGGTTGACGACCAGGACGCCGATGCGCCGGGCGGGCTGGGTGGCGACCCGCCGGGCGATGGCGATCGGCACCTTCCGTCCGTACCCGTCACCGGGTTTGATCGGCACCCGAAGGGCCGCGCACTGGGCCGTGGGGTCGTCCTCGCACGCGGCCCAGACCAGGCCCCGGGCGGCCGAGGCGGGGGCCGGGAGCAGCACGAGAAGGGGAACGAGCAGAGCCACGAGAATGGGCCGGGTGGTTCGCACCCGGCCCATCCTGCGTCATGATCCCGTGCGGGATCGGTGGTAATCGGGGCTACTTCACCCCGAGGTGGCGGAACGACCGCTTGAGGAAGTCGGTGCGTTTCGCCGTGGACAGGCCCTCCAGGCCGAAGCCGAGGAAGACCGAGTCCTTGGTGGTGGTGACGGCGCCCTGGTCGAAGTTGTCACCGAACGCGTTCTGACTGCGGCTCCAGTTGTTGGCGTCCGGGCCGGAGCCGGCCGGCGGCCCGGTGATCGCCCAGCCACCCAGGTCGGTCTCGAACGACGTCTGCGCGGTGACGACGCCGTTCGTCTCGACCCGCACGTTGTCCAGGAAGACGCCCAGACCCTGGGTGCCCCAGTCGGACATGTAGCTGATCGACACCTCGACCTGCTTGCCCGCGTACGCGGACAGGTCGAAGCCGTAGTCCTGCCAGCCGCCGCTGTTGCCGCTGACCGCGTTCCAGGTGCCCGTGGTGCCGGTCGCCGAGCAGTCCGCGCCCTGGTAGTGCGTCAGGAACGGGTGCAGCTCCTGGATGCCCGACTCGCAGCTGTCGCCGGTGCCGGTCTGGGTGTGGCCGCCGGTCTCGGGCAACGTGGTCCAGTCGTCCGCGCCGACCGTGTGCGCCTCGACGAACATGTAGTCCCAGCTCGCCTCGGTGTCGTGCGACACGTTGAACTTCAGCGCGCCGGAGGTGGCCGCGCTCAGATCCACGGTGCGGGTCAGCCGCTTGTAGCTGGCGTCGGCCTGCCCGCTCCAGAGGTACCAGCCGCCGTCGTACGGCTCGTACGGGTTCCGGCCCAGGTCCCAGTCGACCGGCCCCTGGCTGGCGAACTGCGGGAACTGCGTGACCGGCAGCACGCTGGACGTGGTCAGGAACGAACCGGTGTGGTCCTGGTTGCCCGCCGACCCGGGCGCGTTCAGCTCGGCGGCGAACCCGTCGAACTTCCCGGCGTTGCCGGCCAGCGGCCGCGGCCCGTCCGGACCGGCCCCGCCGTTGTCCACGTACGAGTAGGCCCCCAGCCAGTACTGCTGGAAGTCGTTGAACAGCGGCAGACAGGTCGCGCCGTTGTCGACCGGGCACTCCGGGCCGGGGTTCGGGTCGTAGTCGTACGAGCCGTTGGCGGCGTTGGCGTAGCCCGCGTACTTGCCGCCGTAGATCAGCTTGCCGCCCTCGTTGACGTAGTCCCGGACGGCCAGCTCGGTCTGCCAGGCGTTGCGGGAGGCGGTGCCGCCACCCTGGCCCGGCGCCCGCGGGATGATGTCGTCGCCGGTCTCCCAGACGACGGCCTTGTAGTGGGACAGCACACCGAGCGGGTGCGGCGCCTTCCGCCCGTGGGTGTCCAGGTCGTAGACGTCGGCCTTGAGACCGGCCGCCTCGATGCTCGCGACGTGCTCGTCGGCGTACCGGGCCGCGGTGGCCCCGTCGGTGTTGGCCGGCGAGATGCCGGTGACGTCCTCGGCCGCGAGGACCAGCACGTCACCGCCGATGTCGTTGGACACCGTGTAGGTGAACGGCGTGCTCGGCTGCCCGCCGGTCGCGGTGAACCAGACGGTCACCTTGTCGCCCGGCTTCTGCCCGCGGACCAGGCCGCGGAACTCGGCGTAGAACTTGTTGTGGGTGTTGCCGTACCGCTTGCCGCCGTCCCAGCGGCGGACCGCCGCGGTGCGCTCGGCGCCGTTGTTGATGCGGTAGTGCAGCACCTTGTCCTTGAGCGCCCGCTCGGCGACCACGGACACCGTCTGGGTGGTGCCGTACGAGTACTCGAACGGGTCGGCCTCCAGGTCGGGCGCGGTACGCCCGACCGCGGACACCGGGTTGGCCGGGTCCTTGGCCGACTGGGCGATGGACAGCGCGAACGGGATGTTCTTCTCGAACTCGGCCTGGATCAGGCCCTCGTCGTCCGGGAAGTTGAAGCCGCTCTGGCAGTCCGCCGGGTCCCACTGGTCGTCCGGGTCGATCGCCGACGCGGTCGCGCAGGTGGTCATCTCGGGCGTGAAGCCGATGGTGCCGAACCGGACCTGTGCGTGCGTGTCGGTGTCGCCGTTGGTGGTGTACAGCTCGGCCGAGATGTCCGGGTCGTAGCCGGGCACCGCCGGGTGCGCGTCGTCACCGGCCATCGCGATGCTGATCTGGTCGTCCGGGCTGATCGTGTCGACCTGCCAGCCGATGCCGTAGAGCAGCAGCTCGGCGGCCGAGTGGTAGTTCACGAAGAACTCGAAGCCGACCTTCTGGAACAGGCTGTTGAGCGCCTTGGTCTCCGGCTCGGAGTTCGGGCCGGTGCCGCGGTAGGTCTCGTCCGACGGGTCGTCCGCGGAGCCCTCGTTGTCGTAGCCCCACTTCTCGGCGAAGTTCCGGTTCAGGTCGACGCCGTCGCCCGGGGTGATCTGGCCGTCGCCGTTGTTGTCGCGCAGGTTCTTGCGCCACAGGCGGTTGCCCTCGGTGAACGTGAAGTCGTAGCCGTCCACGTTCGCCACCGGCAGGATCCACACCTCGGTGGTGTTCAGCAGCTGGGTGATCGCCGCGTCCTTGCCGTACCCGTTGACGTAGTAGTGCATCAGCCGCCGGTTCATCTCCGGGGTGATCCACTCACGGGCGTGCTGGGCGCCGGCGTACAGCACCGACGGCCGGGCGCCGTCCGGCACGTTGCGCGCGCCCTTGGTCAGCTTGATCGCCTGGATCGGGGTGCCCTTGAGGCTGGTGCCGATGGTGACCAGCTTGGCGATCTGCGGGAACCGCGCCGCGGTCGCGGCGAGCTCGTCGCGGATGCCGCCGGGCGTGTTGTACTGCTTGAAGACGGTGGGCGCGGCCGCGGCCTGCTTGCGCATCGTGGTGGTCGCGCTCTTGGCCTTGAGGGGTACGCCCTTGGCGATCAACTGCTTGGCCTGGCCGGCGCCGAGGATCGTCTCCACGACGACCTTGCCGCCGGCCGGTGGCGTGATCGAGCTCTCGTGACTGTCGATGCCCGCCTGGCGCAGCTGCTCGAGCTGGGCCGCGTCCAAGGTGCCGACGTAGACCCCGAGGGTGTCGGCGGTAGGAGCCGGCGCCGCGGTGGCGGCCGGGGCCTGGGTGACGGCCGTGACCGCGCCCAGGACCACAGCCGCTCCGGCGGTGAGCCAGCGTCTGGATCTCATGATGGATGGCCTCCGAAGGGTAAGGAAGGTCGTGAGTGGACCCTTCATGCAGGTGGGAGGCGGTGTCAATCATTCATACGGTTGGATCAGTCAATATGTTGTAACGGAGCGTTGTCCCCGGTTGTGGCGTGGCACCGTTGGAGGCATGACCCACTCCCGGAAGCTCGTTGCCGCGCTGGCCGGCGCCGCCCTGCTCACGGCCTGTTCGGAGGATTCCTCTCAGCCGCCCGCGCCCGCTTTGTCGGCTCCCCCGGCGCCGTCGGTCCTGCCCTCGGCCTCGGCCCCCGCCACGCCGGCCGGGCGACCGGACCTGGCCGCCGAGCCGGAGACCCTCGCCACCGGCATCGACGTGCCGTGGGGGCTGGCCTTCCTGCCGGACGGCAGCGCGCTGGTCGCGCAACGCGACAAGGCGACGATCGTGCAGGTGACGCCGGGCGGGAAGGTCCGGGAGGCGTACCGGGTGCCGGATGTCGACCCGGCCGGCGAGGGCGGCCTGCTCGGCCTGGCCATGGACCGGGACTACGAGCAGACCCGCTGGGTGTACGCGTACACCACCGCCGACGACGACAACCGGGTGGTCCGGTTCAAGCTGGGCCGCGACGACAAGCCCGAGGTGGTCTTCGCCGGGCTGGCCAAGGCCGGCAATCACAACGGCGGGCGGATCGCGTTCGGGCCGGACGGGATGCTCTACGTCGGCACCGGGGACGCCGCCGAGCCCCCGCGCTCGCAGGACGAGGGCAGCAACAACGGCAAGATCCTCCGCCTCACGCCGGAGGGCAAGCCGGCGCCCGGCAACCCGGCCTCGGGCTCGCCGATCTGGACCTCGGGTCATCGCAACGTGCAGGGCCTGGCCTGGACCGCGGACGGCGCGATGTACGCCACCGAGTTCGGCCAGAACCGGCTCGACGAGGTGAACAGGATCCAGAAGGGCAAGAACTACGGCTGGCCCGAGGTCGAGGGCGACGAGGACGGCCCCGCGCGCTTCACCAAGCCGCTGGTCACCTGGCCCACGTCGGAGGCGTCACCGTCGGGCGCGGCGATCGCCGGCGACACCATGTACGTGGCCGCGCTGCGCGGGCAGCGCCTGTGGACCGTGCCGCTCGGCGGGGGCGAGCCGCGGGCGTACTTCACCGGCAAGTGGGGCCGGCTGCGGACGGTCGCCGTCGCACCCGACGGCGCCCTGTGGCTGACCACGTCGAACACCGACCGGGACGAGAACGTCCGGGACGGCGACGACCGGATCCTGCGGTTCCCGGCCACGGCGAGCTGACAGGCTGACCAGGGCCGGGAACCGCGGAAGACCGGGCACTCAGGCGTTGGCCGGCGGGAGCAACGGCAACTGGGAGATCACCGTTGCGTACTGGGAGACCTGCCGCCCGTTCGGCACCACGCCGATGGAACGGAGCTGGTCCTGGATGGCCTGTTTGACCACATCCTCGGACTTGCCGCGGTGGGTCTGCATGACCTTGTTGACGACAAAGTCGACGCGGAGCTGCTGCTGCCAGCCGGCGGTCCGGGGGCCGCCGGTCGTGGAGAAGCTGACGGAGGCGAGGGGTTCCATGCCCACGAGTATCGGAAGGCCGGAACGGCACTGGACCATTAGCGGGGGCGCTGCAACCCGGTTGCACCCGAGCCGCACCGCCCCCTCCATCAAACGGCTTACCGGAGCTCAGTGGGAGGACGGCCGCTCGCTCTGCCCGGCCAGCTCCTCCTCGGTCGGCGGCGGGGTCGGGCGCAGCCGCTGCCAGCCCAGGAAGAACAGGCCGAGCGCGAGCATGGCCAGGCCCATCCAGATGTTGATGCGGATGTCCTGCGCCTTGGCGATCTCGGCGTCGCCGTCGAACAGGCCGAGCAGCGTGACGATCACGCCGTAGACCACGAACAACAGACCGATCACCCGGCGCACGTCGAACAACCGGGCGGCGGCGGAGCGCTTCGCCCGCTCGTCAGGGATCTTCTCGTCGGCCATCTCAGGGACTCCTTACCAGACCGGGATGTAGAGGAGGACGGCCAGCACGACCGCGATCACGCCGAGCAGCACCGGATTGCGCCACCAGACCTTGTCGGCGGCCAGCACCGCCGCGCCCGAGGTGTCCGTGCCGGCCAGCCCGTAGACCAGGCCGCGCAGTTCGTTCTCGGGCCGGGGCGGGGTGAACAGGGTGACCACCACGGCCACCACGACCGCGGTGCCGAAGGCCAGGCCGGCGCCGTAGAAGCTCTCCTCCAGGTCGGAGTTGAAGTGCACCACGTCACCGAGGTAGAGCAGGTAGAGCGTGAGCGACGAGAGCGTGCCCAGCAGCAGCGACCAGAAGCCGGCCCACGCCGACATCCGCTTCCAGAACATGCCCACGATGAAGGTGGCGAACAGCGGCGCGTTGAACAGGGAGAAGAGCGCCTGGATGTAGTTCATGATGTTGTTGAAGCCGGCCGCGATGAACGCCGTGCCGATCCCGATGATCACGCCGCCGACCGTCGCCCAGCGCCCGATCCGCAGGTAGTACTCGTCCGACCGGTCCTTGCGCACGTACGACTGCCAGATGTCGTACGTGAACACGGTGTTGAACCCGGACACGTTGGCGGCCATGCCGGCCATGAACGAGGCCACCAGACCGGTCACCGCCACGCCCAGCACGCCGTTGGGCAGCAGGTCGTTCATCAGCAGCGGGATCGAGTTGTTGTAGACCAGGTCGCCCGACTCGGCGCCCAGCCCCTTGACGGTCACGATCGCGATCAGGCCGGGGATGACGGTGACGACCGGGATCAGCAGCTTCGGGAAGGCGCCGATGATCGGCGTACGCCGGGCCGCGCTCATGTCCTTGGCGCTCAGCGCGCGCTGCACCTCGGCGAAGTTCGTCGTCCAGTAGCCGAACGACAGCACGAAGCCGAGCCCGAAGACGATGCCGATCCAGTTGGCGCCCAGCGGGTTGTCGGCCGAGCTGCCGGTGTTCGACCAGGTGTGCAGGGCCGCCTCACCGAGCGGGCCGCTGCGCACCTTCTCGAACAGCCCGTCGATGCCGCCGACCTTCTTGAGACCGATGATGGTGATCGGGATCAGCCCGGCCAGGATCACGAAGAACTGCAGCACCTCGTTGTAGATCGCCGAGGACAGACCCCCGATGCTGATGTACGTCAGGACGATCGCCGCCCCGAGCACGATCGACAGCCACAACGGCCACCCCAGCAGCGCGTCCAGGATCAGCGCCAGCGCATAGAGGTTGACGCCGGCGATCAGCACCTGGGCCAGCGCGAAGCTGATCGCGTTGAGCAGGTGGGTCGGCCGGTTGAAGCGCAGCCGCAGGAACTCCGGGACGCTGCGCACCTTGGAGCCGTAGTAGAACGGCATCATCACGATGCCCAGGAACACCATGGCCGGCACCGCGCCGATCCAGTAGTAGTGCAGCGTCAGCAGCCCGTACTGGGCGCCGTTGGCCGCCATGCCGAGGATCTCGAGGGCGCCGAGGTTGGCGCTGACGAACGCGAGGCCGGTCACCCAGGCCGGCATCGACCGGCCGGAGAGGAAGAAGTCGGCGCTGGTCTTGATCGCCCGTCGCGCGGCGAACCCGATCCCCAGCACGAAGGCGAAATAGATCGCCAGGATCAGATAATCGAAGATGTCGAGATCGAGCCGAAGACCTTCTGCGGCGAGCAACACATCACCAGACACAAGCACCTCCAGGGGGTCGCCCTGGGCGTCTACCCGTGGTGAAGATCCTTCACACCTCGCCGCGGAACTACAGCGCGGCGATGGCGTCCACCGACAACTCGGCCAGCGACGGGACCACCAGCGCGGCCTGAGCCAGGGCGTCGTCGGCGGGCGGGTAGACGCCGTGCGGCACGCACACGACCTTCATCCCGGCCGCCGCCACCGCGCGCAGACCGTTGCTGGAGTCCTCGATCCCCGCGCAGTGCGTGGGCTCGAAGCCCAGCTTGGCGGCGGCGAGCAGATAGACGTCCGGCGCGGGCTTGCCCCGGGGAACCTCCTCGGTGGAGAGCACGACCTGGAAGACCGAGTCGAGCCCCGAGGCGGCCATCACGCTGTCGATCAGCACCCGGGCCGACGAGCTGGCCAGCGCCACCGGATAGACCGCGGCGATCCGCCGGACCGCGTCGACCGCCCCGGGGATCAGCGGGAGATGGTCCCGGTAGCGCCCGGCCATCGCCGCCAGCACCTCGGACGCAACCTGTTCCGGAGGCAGCCCGACGCCGACGTCCTCGGCGAGGTGGCGGGACCACTCCCCGGTACTCATCCCCATCATCCGGGTCTGGGTGTCCGGGAGGAACTCCCGGCCGTGCGCCGCGACGTAACCGCGGCGCACCTCCTCCCAGGTCTCCTCGGAGTCGATGATCACGCCGTCGAGGTCGAAGACGACCGCCTCGACGCTCACAACGCCTCGGCCGCGGGGACGATCTCCTTCTGGAAGATCTCGAACTGCTTGGTGTCCCACGCGTTGCGCAGGCCACCGTGCGCGACCGTGAACCCGTGGCCGGCCAGGCGGCGCAGGTCGTCGATGATCTCGCCGACCCGCTCGCCCTTCTCGCCCAGGTCCCAGTTGTAGAGGACGGTCTTCTCGATCTCGTCGTAGTCGCGGCCGACGTCGGCGCAGTGCTGGCGGAGCACGTCGAGCTTGCGGTCGATGTCGGGCACCGGGAACAGGTTGCAGGCGTCGGCGTACTGCGCGACCAGCCGGAGCGTCTTCTTCTCGCCGCCGCCACCGATCAGGATCGGCACCCGGGGCCGGGCCAGCGGGGCGGGCGAGTTGAGCAGCCGGCCGAGGCGGTAGTGCTTGCCCTCGAACGCGGTCTCGTCGCCGTCGAACATCTGCCGGCAGATCTTCAGCGCCTCCTCGAGGCGCTCGAACCGCTCGGCGGTCGGCGGGAAGAGCAGGCCCAGACCCCGGGACTCCTCCTCGTTCCAGGCCGCGCCGATGCCGAGCATGGCCCGGCCGCCGGAGAGGATGTCGAGCGTGGTGACCGCCTTGGCCAGCAGGCCCGGGTCGCGGTAGACGACGCCGGTGACCAGGGTGAGCAGCTTGGCGCGCTTGGTCTGGCCGGCCAGGAACCCGAGCGCGGTGTACGCCTCGAGCATGTCGTGCTCCGGCGGGCCGATGACGGCGATCTGCCACAGGTGGTCCATGACGCTGATCCGCTCGAAGCCGGCCTCGTCGGCCGCGGAGGCGATCTCGCCGAGGACGGGACCGAGGCGCGCGGGACCCTCGGGCCAGGTGAAGTTGGAGATGTGGAGGCCAAGTCTCATAACCGGAGCCTACTCCGTTTTCGTGAACCCCCGGGGTCGTCAGGCGTCCGCTTTACCCGGGCTTGCCCACCCACGTCCGATCAAATATCACTCTAAGTGGTGCTGACGTTCCGCCCGCAACCTAGATATTCCCAGCTAGGAGCCTTGGGCCGGTTGGTGAAGACGGTCGTCCGTTTTGGTGAGTTGACCGACGGTAGTCGCTTGTTAGGTTGACCTTGATCCCGTACACAGAAGCTGAGGAGCCACCGCCCATGCCTCCTTCGCGGCCGACCGTGAGCGTCGTCCTGCCCGCGTTGGACGAGGCCGCCAACATCGCCCACGTGCTCCACGGCCTGCCCGACGTGGTCGACGAGGTGATCGTCGTGGACGGCGGCTCGTCCGACGACACGGTCGCGGTGGCCCGGCAGAGCCGCGCGGGCACACATGTGGTCCGCCAGACCCGCTCCGGCAAGGGCAACGCTTTGGCATGCGGAATCGCGGCCAGCCGGGGAGACATCGTGGTTCTGATGAGCGCGGACGGCTCATGCGATCCCAGCGACATCCCCCGCTTCGTGCAGGCGCTGGCCGGCGGCGCCGACGCCGCACACGGGTCCCGGTTCCGCGGCCGCGGCGGGGATCTGGAGTCGGGCCGCCTGGAGCGGCTCGGCGGGCACCTGCTCCGGCACCGCGTGAACAAGGTCTTCCAGACCCGCTACACCGACCTCGGCTCCGGCTACCACGCGTTCTGGCGCGCCACCCTGGACAAATTCGACCTGCCCGATCCGGAACTGCCCGGCCTGCGCCGCGGCGAGACCGTGTGGGGCGACGGCCCGGAGGTCAACCCGCTCATCCCGGTGCGGATGGCGGCGCTCGGCCTGCGGGTCGTGGAGATCGCCACGGTGCGTTACCCGCGGATCCACGGCGCTCCCCGGCCGCGGCGTACCCTCGCGCGCATCCTGCGGGGGCGGCGCGTGCTGCGTGCGGAGCGGCGCCGGGTGTCGCGGCTCGATCAGGAGGAGGGCAAGAGCACAACCATGCGTGGGTACGCCCGGAGCACGCGAACCACTGCCGACCGGCCCGGCGAGCACACCACCGGCCGGCACGCCCGGCCCGAGGCCCCGCGCCGCCCCTACCCCGGACCACGGCCGGACTGGGCCGACTCCGTGGGCCAGCACCGCACCGAGGACATGATCGGCAACTCGCGGCGGCGCAGCGGCATCTACGAGAGCGGCGTGCACCAGGGCGAGAACGGCAGCATCCGGCGCAGCGGCCTGTATGACACCGGCGTCCACCGCACCGGGGTCTACGACACCGGGGTGCACCGCACCGAGATCTACGACACCGGTGAGGTGGTCAACGACCGGGTGCCGCGCGAGGTCGGTGGTGGCCGCCGCCGGCTGGACGCCGAGGACCGCACCCCCGGCCCGCCCCAGCTCACCGCCGGACCATCCCAGCTCGCGTCCCGGCCACCCCAGCTCATGGCCGGCCCGCCGCAGCTGACCGCCGGGCCGGCGCATCTCGGTCCCGACGAGAACATGCCGTATGCGGGCCGTCCCGGCTACCTGCGCACCGAAGGCTGACCATGTCGATGAGCCGCATCATGAACGCCGGGCCGCCCCCGCCGAAAGGACTCGAGCAGGGCCGCAGCGGCGACCGCCCGTTCCCCGGCCGGCCGGCCCGCCCGACCGGCCTGATTCCCCGGCAGCGCGAGCCCGAGCAGCCCGAGCCGACCGTGGTGGTCGGCGTGGACCTGCGCGAGCCGATGCCGGACATCGCCGGTGGCGCGGTCACCCGGGCCTGGCTGCTGCTCCGGATCGGGCCGGTGCCGATCGGCGAGCTTCTGCTGCGCGTACCCCCCGAGGGGTTGACCTCGGCCCAGGCCGGTGCGGCGGTCGCGGCGCGGATCGGCGCCCGGCGGCGGATCGCCCGCCGGGCGTCCGACGGTCAGCCGCGCTCGCGCAAACGCGGCAGGATCTCGCCGCTGTAGAGCCTGAGGAACTTCTCCTGGTCGGGCCCGGGCGCGTGGAAGACCAGGTGCTTGAAGCCCATGTCCAGGTATTCGGCCACCTTGGCGGCGTGTTCGGCCGGGTCGGTGGAGACGATCCAGCGGGTCACTGTGCGGTCGACCGAGAGGGCGTCGGCCCGGCGCTGCATCTCGATCGGGTCGTCGACGCTGTGCTTCTCTTCCGGCGTCAGCGCCAGCGCGCCCCAGTAGTGGGTGGCCTGCCGGGCCTGCTCCAGGTCGTGGTCGAAGGAGACCTTCACCTCGATCATCAGGTCGAGGTCGTCGAGCGTCTTGCCGCCCTTCTCGGCACCCTCCTTCACGGCCGGCAGCAGCGTGTCGGTGTAGAGCTCGTGGCCCTTGCCGCTGGTCGTGATGAAGCCGTCGGAGATGCGGCCGGCCAGCCGGGTGGCGGCCGGGCCGGAGGCGCCGATATACACCGGCACCGGCGTCTCGGGCTTGTCGTAGATGGTGGCCTTCTCGGTGCGGTAGTACTGACCCTCGAAGTCGACCCGGTCTTCGGCCCAGAGCTGCTTGATCAGCGTGACGGCCTCTTTCAGGCGGGCGAACCGCTCCTTGCCGTCGGGCCACTCGGCGCCGAGCGGCACCTCGTTCAGCGACTCGCCGGAGCCGACGCCGAGGATCACCCGGCCCGGCGCCAGGCAGCCGAGCGTGGCGAAGGCCTGGGCGACCACGGCCGGGTGGTAGCGGAACGTCGGCGTGAGCACGCTGGTGCCGATGGCGATGCGTTCGGTGCGTGCGGCGAGCGCGCCCAGCCAGGGCAGCGCGGCCGGGGCGTGCCCGCCGTCGTGCCGCCACGGCTGGAGGTGGTCGCTGACGAACACCGAGTCGAACCCGAGCTCCTCGGCGAGGACGCCGTAGCCGAGCAGCTCGGTGGGTGGGAACTGTTCCGCGGAGGCCTTGTAGCCGAACCGAATCATGGATCCGAGCCTATCCCTGCCCGTTCCGGCCCCGCCGGTTATCCACCGCCTCCGATGCTGTCGCGGAGGTCACCCCGCCGCGCGATAGGCCTTGCCGGCCTCGGTCGGGGTGCTCGCGTCGCGGTAGAGGCCGAAGTCGACGCTGTCGCCGACCGCGGGCAGGCCGAACCAGGCGTACCGCTCGACGTAGGACCGCTTCTCCAGGCCGGTGGTGCTGCCCTTGATGAAGGCGACGATCTGCGCGGTGTTCGGGTACTTCGGGCGACCGGTGAAGTTCATCAGGCCGTACTCGGTGATCCAGATCGGCTTGCCGTACTTCTGGTGCACCGCGTCGACGTACCCCAGGAACTGGTTCACCGAGGCCGCGCTGAAGTCCGACCCGTACCAGTGGATCGGGATGAAGTCGACCTTCAGCTTCTTCGCCTCGGCGCCGTCCATGAACCGGTCCAGCCAGCCGTTGTCCTGGTCACCGCCGAACGCGACGGCCGGGGCGCCCAGCCGCATGCCGGTCTTCGCCAGCTCGGGCCACTTGGCCAGCGCCTGCTCCACGGTCATGTCGGCCTGGCCCGCCATGTCCGGCTCGTTGAAGCCGAGCAGCGTGCCGTCACCCTCGCGCTTCGCCTCGGCCAGAGTGCTGGTGGTGACGTTGCGCTCGTCCCAGATCATCGGCACGAACTCGACGCCGGCCGGGCCGGGGATCTCGTTGTTGTTCGAGCCCCAGGTGTAGTACCAGCTCGCGCCGACGTCCTCGAGCGCGCCCTTGGAGCCGGCGAACTTCCAGACCGCGGCGCCCTTCTTCTCGGTCTTCAGAACCGGCACGGCCTTCGTGGCCTTCTTCTTCGGCGCGGGCTTCTTCGGCGGTGGTGTGGCCGGAGCCACGCTCGGCGGCAGGCTGATCTTCGGCGCGGGCGCCGTGCTGGGCACGATCACCGCGGCCCGGGCCGGCGGTGGCTCGGCGTGCTGGTGGTAGACGACCACGGCCGCGCCGCCACCGGCCACCGCGGTCGTGGAGAGGACCGCGGTGAGGACCCGGCGGCTCATCCCGAAGGCGATCTTGCCGGCCAGCGCCAGGTGGCCACCGGCCTGCGCGCCGCCGATGACCGCCCCCTTCATCGCGAGCGGCACCGGCACCAGCGCCATGCCGGCCAGCAGGCGCTCGGCCGCGACCAGACCGGACCAGGCCGGTGAGCACTCCCGGCAGTCCCGGGTATGCCGGGCGACGCGCTTGCGCCACAGCGGGCTGGGGTGGCCGTCCCAGCCGGTCAGCACCACCCGCAGGTCGGCGCAGACCGGGTCGGCGTCGAGCGCGCGCACGACCACCCGAGCGGTCTCGAGCTGGCCCTTCATCCGCTGGACGCGGACCGCGGCGTGCTGCCGGGTCACCCCGATCGCCTCGACGATCTCATCCCGGGTGAGCTCGCCTGAGGCCTCCAGCCACCACAGCGACAGCAGTTCCCGGTTGTCCTCGTCCAGCCAGCGGGTCGCCGCGGCGGTCTCCCGGCGCTGCCCGGAGAGTTCCAGCCGGGTGATCGCCAGGTCGGTGAAGTCGGCGCCTGGGTCGCGGACGTCGTCCGGCAGCAGCACGTCCGGCGTCCCGCGGCGGGCACGGAACCGCTCCCGGATCTGGCGCACCGTGATCGCCACCAGCCAGGACCGGAACGCGGCCGGGTCGCGCAGGTCGCCCAGGTTGCGCAGGACCCGCAGCATGACGTCCTGGACCACGTCGTCGACGTCGGCGTGGCCGTCCATGGCCCGGCCGACGATCGTGTAGACGAGCGGCAGGTACCCGGCGACGAGCCGGTCCACGGCGGCGGGATCGCCCGCGCGGGCGGCGACGACGGTGGCGGTGTCGGGTTGATCCGGCATGTGCTGACCTCTCCGTGGCGCATCAGATCATGGCTCAGGAGGAGGAGACGGTCCAGGTCGGGCCGGATAACACAAACCGCGGTGCGGGAGCCGGGACACAGCCTGGGTTAGCTATCGGCGTGTTCGGGCATTCACCTGGCATGCGCATGTCGGTCCGACTCAACCTGCCGATCGAGGCCGGCAGCGTTCCCGCCGTGCGGCGGCTGCTGCGGACCGCCCTGTCGATCATCCGGGTGGATGTGGCCTCCGGCGACGACCTGGAGATCGCGCTCACCGAGGCGTGCGCGAACGTGGTCAAGCACGCCGGCGGGGCCGAGAAGTTCGAGGTCCACCTGGACGTCGACGACCATCGGTGCGCCATCGAGGTGCGCGATGACGGCCCCGGATTCGATCCCGGCGTCACCGACAACGGCTCACCGGACGAAAGCGGCGAAAACGGACGGGGACTGTTCCTGATCCGCGCGCTCAGCGAGAACGTCCGCCTGCACTCGACGCCCCGGCGCGGCAGCCTGATCCACTTCGAGAAGTCCTTCGCCTGAGGCCGTTCCCGGCCCCCGCCGGCCGAGTGCCACCCCCTTGGCGCTCGGCGGGGACAGGCGTGCCATCATTTTTGCCCCATAGCAAATCTTGCTGCACAGCAAATTCAGTCACGGAAGGAGTGACCGCAGTTGTCCGAGGGCCCCACGCCGATCGGCGTCCTGCTGCGCGCCACACCCCCCGACCGGCTGCCCGAACTGGCGGCGGAGCAACTCCGCCACCATCATGCCGCCCGCCGGGTCGAGGTGCTGCTGGCCGACCTGACCCGTACCGGACTGTGGCCCGTCCTCGACACCGAGGCCGCCCCCGGCGACGCCCTCGCGCTGCGCTGCTTCGGCAGCCAGCGCCCGGTCACCGACATCGGCATCGCCGGCACCAACCGGGTGCATCTGCCCCTGACCGTCTGGGGTGAACGGCTCGGCGTGCTGGTGGTCGACACCGCGCAGCCGGCCGGCACCGGGCTGTCGGACACGCTCGCCGCGTTCGCCGACGAGCTGGCCGTCGCCATCCGCGCCGCGTCCTCCGACACCGACCGCTACGTCCGGGTGCAGCGCCGGGAGCGCCTCACCATGGCCGCCGAGCTCCAGTGGGACCTGCTGCCCGGCTCGTCCCTGGGCGACGACCGGTTCCTGGTCGCCGGGCAGCTCGAGCCCGCGTACGACGTGCACGGCGACCACTTCGACTGGTCGCTGGACGGCGACCGGCTCACCGTGACCGTGCTCAACGGGTCCGGCGACGGCCTGGCCGCCGCCCTGCTCACCACGACCGCGGTCAACGCGATGCGCAACGCCCGCCGCTCCGGGGCCAACCTGGTCGAGCAGGCCGAGCTGGCCTCCGACGCGATCTGGTCGCGGGCCGGCGGCAACGGCCACGCGGCCACCCTGCTGCTGGAGATCGACCTGGTCGGCGGCCAGGTCGAGGCGGTCGACGCCGGGTCGCCCAAGGCCATGGTGGCGCGCGAGGGCGAGATCCGCCCGATCGAGCTCGAGCAGCAACTCCCGCTCGGCATGTTCGGCGACTCCCGGTACGAGACCCAGCGCTTCCGCCTCGAGCCCGGTGACCGCCTGCTCGTGGTCAGCGACGGAGTGCACGCGGCGACCCCCTCCGGACGCGCGGCGTTCGGCGGTGGCGGGCTGCTGACCGCGTTGCGCCGGACTCGCCTGCAGCCGGCCACCGAGGCTGTCGGTACGGTGATGCGTAGTCTGCGTGACTACCACGCGGGCGAGGACCCGGCCGACGACGCCGTCATCGTGTGCCTCGACTGGCGCCGCTGATCGGCCGAGCGACGCTTGGACCACACCCCGAGCGGGTAGTTGCCAGCTCGCACCCAGGTTGGACGGAGCACTAGGGATCGGCATGAATCATGCGCCCGACACCGCGGCGGCGGTCGAGTCGTCGGTGGAGTCGTTGCTGTCCGTGCTCGACACGGCGCGGCTGGCGCAGTCCCCCGCGATACCGCCGACCCAGCTCCGCGTGCTGACGATCATCGCGCGGGCCACCGGCGAGACGAACATGAGCCGGCTGGCCGAGGCGCTCGACGTGGTCCCGTCCTCGGCCAGCCGGCTGTGCGACCGGCTGGAGGCCACCGGGCTGGTCCGCCGGGTGCCCGACCCGCGCGACCGGCGCGAGGTGCGGCTGCTGCTCACCCCCGCGGCGAAGCGGCTGCTCGACGAGTTGCGGGCCGCCCGGCAGGCCGCGCTGGCCGTCGTGCTCGAGCGGATGACGCCGGCCGCCCGCAACGATCTGGCGCGGGCGCTGGGCGCCTTCGACGCGGCCGCCGCCCGCGACCAGGGCGAGAACGAGACCGGGTTACGCACGGCCTGACCCGCTCTCTAGATTGATCCGATGCGCATCGGCATCGTGATCCTCCCCGACGAACGCTGGTCCATCGCCGGGCGGCGGTGGCAACGCGCCGAGGAATACGGCTTCGACCACGCCTGGACCTACGACCACATCGGCTGGCGCGACCTGGTCGACGGGCCGTGGTTCGACGCCGTGCCGACCCTCACCGCCGCGGCCATGGTGACCCGGCGGATCGGGCTGGGCACCTACGTCGCCTCGCCGAACTTCCGGCACCCGGTCCCGTTCATCCGCTCGGTGCTCGCCCTGGACGACATCTCGCAGGGGCGGCTGCTGCTCGGGGTGGGCGCCGGCGGCACCGGGCACGACAGCAGCGTGCTGGGCGCTCCCGAGCTGAGCCCGCGCGAACGGGTCGACCGGTTCGGTGAGTTCCTCGAGCTGACCGGCCGCCTGTTGACCTCGGATCACGTCTCCTACCAGGGCGACCACTACACCGCGGTGGACGCGCGGACCCGGCCCGGAGCGGGCCGTACGCCGCTGCTCGTGGCCGCCTCCGGCCCGCGCACGCTGCGGCTGGCGGCCAAGTACGGCGACGGCTGGGTGACGTACGGCGACGCCTCGGTCGAGGGCACCGACGCGTGGTGGGTCGCGCTGGAGCGGCAGCGGAACCGCTTCGAGGCGGCGCTGGCCGAGGCCGGCCGCGACCCGGCCACCGTGCGCCGATATCTCAACCTCGATTCGGCGCCGGTCTCCCCGATGAGCAGCGGCGACGCATTCACCGACCTGACCGGCCGGGCGGCGGCCCTCGGTTTCACCGATGTCGTCGCACACTGGCCGCGGGCGAGCGGGTGGTACGCCGGTTCTGAGAAGACGCTGGAAACGGTCGCCGGGCTGTTGCCGAAGCTGCGCCGGTTGACTTAAGCCAAGGCCTGGAGTCGGGTTGCGCTATTGCGCAATGGGACGGTCAGCGGCGATGGGCCGCGCGGTAGGCGTCGCTCACGCCCTGGGGAATGCGGCCGCGCTCGGAGATCTCATGGCCGTTGGCCACCGCCCACTCCCGAATCGCCTTGTTCTCGTCGCGGCTGGTCGCCGTGCGCCCGCCGGACGCGACCCGGGCCCGAGGGGCGCCGCCGCGACCGACCCGGGTGCCCGCGGTGATGAACGGGTCGAGAGCCTTGCGCAGCTTTCCGGCATTGGCGTCGGAAAGGTCGATCGTGTAGCTCGTTCCGTCCAGACTGAACTCGACGGTGCGGTCCGCCTTCTTTCCGTCCAGATCGTCGATCAGAGTGGTGATTACCTGGCGCGCCATGCCGACTCCCGTTGGTTATCCGGAATAGCCGCGCTCAGTGTCGCCCTTCGGCGGCGTCGCGCGCAACTCTTCCCTCGGATTCAACCATTCTTTTTCGTCCAGGGTCGCTTGGTCATTAAATGCGATGGCGCATTCAGCGGGAAATCGGCGGTCCCGGAGGCGTCCGGCCGGTCGGCCGAAAGGGCGGGTGGATGGAACCGTCCGGATGAGGTTAGGGTCGTCGCCATGGAGGACGAGCGAGCGACCGGGGCCGATCCGGGCGCCGCCGCCGATTGGCACGAGCAGCGGCGACGGGCGATCGCCGGGCACGCCGCGGCCCTCGATGCCGGCCGGGCCGCCGAGGCGGCCGAAGCGGCCGGGCTGCTGGCCGAGTTCGTCCGCGAGGCGACCGAGCGTGGCCTCTCCCCCGCGCGGCTGAACGCGACGTCGTTCGACGGGCGGTCGACGTACCGTACGAAGATTCGTGGTTGGTATTTGAAGAGCAACAAGACCGTGGCCGTCGGCGCCGACGGTGAGTATTACGTCATGGCCGTGCCGTCCTCCCTGCGCGCCCGGTTCACCGGCGCCGACCTGCGACCGAGCGTCCCCAGGCTCGTGGTCGGCGCGGGCGGCGGCGACGGCGAGACCATCCCCCTGGCGCAGCTCCTGCGGCGCCGTCTCGACCTGGGAGCTTCCTGGCCGTGATCCTTGGTTCCATTCCTCTCCTCACCCTCATCCGACGACGTCGGGCCGTGGCGGCGGCCCTGACCGCGTTCACCCTCCTTGCCCTCTCCTCGCCTCCAAGTGCGGCCGCCTCGCCCTCCTCGCCGCTGAACGCGGCCGCCTCGCCCTCCTCGCCGCTGAACGCGGCCGCCTCGCCCTCCTCGCCGCTGAACGCGGCCGCCAAGGCCGTCGTCCCGTGCCCGCGGCCGAAGGTGAAGCCGCCGACCGGCCGTCCGGCCCGGCCGGTGCCGCCGCCGGACGACCCGGTGGCCCGCGCGGTCGGCGGTGACGCCCTGGCCACCAACGGCCTGGCCGTCCCGGCCGGCGTCGCCGCGCCGCCCGCCCTCACCGCCGCCACCTGGCTGGTGGCCGACCTCGACACCGGCGAGGTGCTCGGCGGGTGCGGGCCGCACGTCTACCAGACCCCGGCGAGCGTGCAGAAGCTGCTGCTGGCGGCCACGGTCATGCCCCACCTCGATCCCCGGCAGACGATCAAGGTGGCCCAGTCGGACCTCGACATCGAGCCCGGCAGTTCCGCGGTCGGCCTGGTGCGCGGTGGCTCGTACTCGATCGCGACCCTGTGGCTGGGCCTGATCCTCAACTCGGGCAACGACGCGGCGAACGCCCTGGCCCGGGTGGGTGGCGGCCGCAGCGGCGTGCCGGCCACGGTCAAGGCGATGAACGACGAGGCCAAGCGTCTGGGCGCCTACCAGACCCACGCCGTCACCCCGTCCGGCCTGGACGGCCCCGGCCAATTCACCAGCGCGTACGACCTGGCCCTGATCTCCCGGCGCCTGTTCGACCGGGCCGATTTCCGCAAGTACGCCCTGACCCGCAGCGCCACGATGCCCGCCCAGAAAGCGTTGAAGAAGGGCGGTTTCCAGTTCCAGAACGAGAACCGCCTGATCTTCAACTACCCGGGCGCCCTGGGCGGCAAGACCGGCTTCACCAAACTGGCCCGGCACAGCTACGTCGGCGCCGCCCAACGCAACGGCCGCCGCCTGGTGGTGACCCTGCTGGGCGCCGAGAACAACCCGCTTAAGGGCTGGCAACAGGGCGCCGCCCTGCTCGACTGGGGCTTCAAACTCCCGAAGGACGCCTCCGTCGGCAAACTGGTCGACCCGGAATCATTGGCCACAACCAAGACGACCGAGAACGCTCCGGTGACCCCCGGCCCCACCAACAAGGCCCCGCAACCGGCGGCGGCACCCCAGCGCGACTCATCCCGAACCCTGACCTTCGCGGCGGCCGCGGCGGTAGCCGTGATCCTCGCGGCGACGCCCCTGCTCCTCCTGCTGACCCAGCGACGGCGTCAGCGGGTCAGGCGGAGACCCCGGGCGCAGTACCACGCAGGTCCGAGCTGACAGACGAAGCGTTCGCCACCCCGCCTCGCTGGGGGGTGGGTTGCGCTGCGCGACGAGCCGCCGCCTCCCCCACCCCGGCACTGGGTGGGCGCAAACGTAGCGGCCGAAAATGACAGTCCGGAGAACTGTCCACAGGGTCAGGCGTTGAGGACGCCGAACAGCCAGATCACGGCGATCGCCAGGGCGGCCGCGAACTCGATCAGCAGGGACAGGCCCACGGCGCCGAGGGCCCGCCGGGTGGAGGCCCACGCCTGGCCGGGGCCCAAACGGGTGCGCTCGGCCAGCCAGATGCCCAGCACGAAGCCGAGGACCAGGCCCACCACCGGCACCACGAAGAAGCCGATCACGCCGAGCAGCCCGCCGAGCACCAGGGACCGGTTCGGGACGCCGCTCTCCTTGAGGCGGCGGCCCGGCCAGAGGTACTTGATCAGCGTCCCGGCCAGGGCCACGCCGGTGGTCAGGCCGAGGACCAGCCACTTCGCGCCGCCGGCGTCGCTCAGCAAGGACCAGACCAGGACGCCCAGCCAGCAGAGGATCAGGCCGGGGAGCACGGGAATGACCACGCCGAGGATGCCGGCCACGATCAGGACGGCGGCGATCAGGACGGCCAGGTTCCCGGTGTCGGTGAGATCCATGCCGCACACCCTGCCCTGCCCCGGCTCACCGCGAAACCTCAACCCGGCGCCCGTGGGACCGAAGGAGAACCAACTGGGTCGCTGAGGAGGTTGCCATGGGTCCGATCGCCGCGCTGGTGCTCAGCCTGTGTGTCGCGGCCGGCTTCACCGAGGCCTTCGCGCCGACCCGCTTCGTGTGGGATCTCCAAACAACCGAGCGGCAACTGACAGCGACCTGAAGCCGTACCCAGAGTCACTGAAAGTTCTCCCTGACGCCGAACAGCGAGCGCCAGACACACGGGGGACTCACATGACCAGCACCGTCACCACCGCCGTTGCCGACCTCGAAGCCGACATCGCCGAGGCCACGGTGCTCTCCGCCCGCGAGCAGGAGGAGCTGATCCGTCAGCACATGCCGCTGGTCGGTCACCTCGTCCGGGAGATGCTCACCCGCATCCCGAACCACATCCACCGCGACGACCTCACCAGCGCCGGCCTGCACGCGCTGGTCACCGCCGCCCGTGGCTGGGACCCGGAGCGTGGCATCCCCTTCCACCGCTTCGCCAGCACCCGGATCCGCGGTGCGATCCTGGACGAGCTGCGCTCGCTGGACTGGGCCACCCGCTCGGTGCGCACCAAGGCGCGGGCCACCGACACCACCCGCCAGCACCTGACCGGCACGCTGGGCCGTACCCCCACGGCCGAGGAGCTGGCCCAGGCGCTCGGCACCACCACGAGCGACCTGAAGCGGACCGACACCGACGTGCAGCGCGCCACCGTCCTGTCGCTGCAGGGCTTCACCACGAGCACGGGCGACGACCTGGTCACCGAGAAGAACCCGGGGCCCGAGGACATGCTGCTGCGCCGGGAGCAGATCGGCTACCTGCACCACTCGATCGCCGCCCTGCCCGAGCGGCTGCGCGTCGTGATCACCGAATACTTCCTGAACGAGCGCCCGATGGCCGACATCGCCGCCGACCTGGGCGTGACCGAGAGCCGGATCAGTCAGCTCCGGGCCGAGGCGCTCAGCCTGCTCAAGGACGGCATGAACACGCACCTGGACCCGGAGCTGGCGCCGGTGCCGGACAACCCGGAGTCGATCGTCGCCCGGCGCCGCGCCACGTACTACTCGAACATCGCCGGCCACACCTCGCTGCGCAGCCGGCTCAGCCTGACCAACGTCATCGGACACACCCGCGCGGGCCTCGGCGTGCCGGCCTGACCGTCACTGCAGGGCGCTGAGCTCCTTCGGGAGGTCGGCGCTGTGCAGCACGCCCAGCCGCCGCGTGGCCCGGGTGACCGCGACATAGAGGTCACTCAGGCCGCGCGGCGATTCGGCGATGATCTCGTCGGGCTGGGTCACCAGCACCGCGTCGAACTCCAGACCCTTGGCCTGCCGTACGGTCAGCATCACCACCTGGTTGAGCAGGTCGGTCTGCTCGCCGACGGCCGCCTCGGGCAGCGCCTTCATCAGCTCGTGGCCGAGCTCGCCCTCGCGGCCCTGCGGCACGATCACGCCGACCCGGCCGCTGCCGACCTCGGCCATCTCGGCCCGCACGGCCGCGACCAGGGCGGTGGGCAGATCGTCTTCGGTCACCCGGCGGGCCCAGGGTGCGACGCCGGCCTCGCGCACCGAGCGTGGCGGCTGCAGCGACGGGTCGACCGCGTTGAGCACGTCGGACGCCACGGCCATCACCTCGGCCGGGGTACGGTAGTTGACGGTCAGCTCGGCCAGGCGCCAGCGCTGGGCCACGTACGGCTCGAAGACCTGCTCCCAGGTCGTGGTGCCGGCCAGCTCCGAGGTCTGTGCGACGTCGCCGACCACGGTCAGGGACCGGCTCGGCACCCGGCGCATCAGCAGCCGCCACGCCATCGGCGACAACTCCTGCGCCTCGTCCACGATCACGTGTCCGAAGACCCAGGTGCGGTCGGCCGCCGCCCGCTCGGCCGCGGTGCGGGTGTCGAGCACCTCGTGCCGCTCGACGAACGCGCTCGCGTCGACCACGTCGATGGCCGAGAGGATCTCCTCCTCCTGGTCCTCGAAGTCCAGCGACCGGGAGCCCTCGACGATCTCGAGCACACCCTCGGCGTACTCGACCGCCTCGGCCCGCTCCCGCTCGACCGCCCGCTTACGCAACGTGTCGTCCTGGCCCAGCAGCTCGGCCAGCTCGTCCAGCAGCGGCACGTCGGCCGGGGTCCAGCGGGCGTCGCGGTCGCGCAGCAGCACGTCGGGCGCGTCGGCCGAGGCCAGCCGCTCGGCCGAGGCCAGCAACTCGCGCAACACCCGCCGCGGGGTGAGCACCGGCCACATGTCGAAGAGCGCGACCTGCACGTCGATGTCCTCGCGCAGCTCGCGGCGGGTCTCGGCCAGGTCGGCGTCGGACAGCAGGTTGTCGCCGCCCAGCGGGTCGGCGCCGATCCGCTCGGCGATCTGCAGCGACAGCGCGTGGATCACCTCGGTGACGAAGACCGAGCGGGCGATGTTGTGCGGCCGGCCGGTCCGGCGTGCCACCGCCCGGGCGTCCTCACAGGTCGCGCGGTCGATGCGCAGCGGGTAACCGTCGTGGTCGACCTCGACGAAGTCGTGGGGCACGGTCTGCCAGTCGGCGACGGCGCGGGCGAGCACCTCGGTCATCGGCAGCCGGCCCTTGAGCGCGGCGACGGCCGGCGGCTCCTCGGCCCGGGCGCGCACCCCGGGGAACATGTCGCCCAGCGTGGCCAGCAGCACGCCGGTCTCGGCCAGGGACGGCAGGACCTGGGAGATGTAGCGGAGGAAGGTGGCGTTCGGCCCGAGGATGAGGACGCCCTGCTTGGTGAGCTGGGCGCGGTGGGTGAAGAGAAGGTACGCGGCGCGGTGCAGCGCCACGGCGGTCTTGCCCGTGCCGGGTCCGCCCTGGACCACGAGTACGCCGGGCAGCCCGGACCGGATGACCTCGTCCTGCTCGGCCTGGATGGTCTCGACGATGTCGCGCATCCGGCCGGTACGGCCCGCGGTCAGCGCCGAGAGCAGCGCCGCCTCGCCGGTCACGTCTTCCCGCCCGGCGCCACCGGCGGCCAGGTCGAGCACCTCGTCGTCGATGCCGGTCAGCTCACGGCCCTTGGTGCGCAGGTGTCGTCGGCGTGTCACGCCCTCGGGCGACACGGCCGTGGCCAGGTAGAACGGGCGCGCGGCGGGGGCACGCCAGTCGATCAGCAACGGCTCGGCGTCGCGGTCCTCGGCGAACAGCCCGATCCGGCCGATATAGCGGGGATGATCGGCGTCGAAATCGAGCCGGCCGAAGCACAAGCCGTTCTCCACCGCATTCATCTGGGCCAGTTGCTCGGCGTAATGGGCGCGGTTGGCCTCGCGCAGCGAGCGGCCCTGCGGCGTACCCCCGCCCTCCAGCAGGATGGCACGGAGCCGCTGGTCAGCCTGCTCGCGCAGACCGTCGAGCCGGGCATAGAGGCGGTCGAGATAGTGCTGTTCGTCTCGGATGTCAGCGCTGTTCGAGCTTGACAAAACCGCTCCTTGATGTGGTAGCATTCCGCAGTCGGCGACCATTCTTGGTCGCCTTTTTTGTGTCTGGCAAAGACCTCAGAATAGCGCGTCCCCCTCAGGTTACGGCCGGTGCGGCAAGTGTCCGCAATCCGTCAGTATCGTCGATCCCCGTTACGTCGAACGGCCGATCTCGATTAACCCGGTCATGCGCAAACACCACCCGTTCCGACGTCTCGGCGCGCTGGCCCTGATCGCAGCCGCCGCCCTCAGCTTCAGTGCCGGCTGCTCCGGCGACGACGAGGACCCGGCCGGCAACTCCGCGGCCGCTGCGGCGGGCGGTCCCGAGCCGAAGTCCCTCGACGGCGCGAAGGCCGCCGCCCAGACCATGTTCGACCGGTTCAGCGGCGGGGACTTCGCCGGCGCCTGGGAGATGTACACCGCCAAGGGCAAGGCGGCGATCTCCAAGGCCGACTACGTCAAGCTGAACGAGGCCTGCTCCCGCAAGGGCCTGGCGATCAGCCTGACCAGCGCCCGGATGGAGGGCGCGGACCGCGCGGTCGTGATCGCCAAGCAGCTGGTGGCGGCTCAGTCGTACACCATGGTGTACGAACAGAACGCCTGGAAGCTCGAGCCCGCCAAGGAGGGCCTGGCCCTCTACTCGCAGGGCGCGGCGAAGGCCATCGCGGCCCAGAAGAAGGCCGGCACCTGCGCCAACGCGTAACCCCGTTGCTAATGGAGATGGGGCGTGGCCATGACGGCCACGCCCCATCTTCGTGTGTTGCTCTAGGCCGCGACCGGCAGGCCGTCCAGGTTGGTGATCGCGAGGCGGGACCGGAGGGTGCCGCGGTCCGCGATCGAGTCGAAGTACGCCGTCCGGCGACGCGCCACGCAGCCCTCCTTCACCGGGGCGGCCAGGGCCGGGTCCAGGTGCGTGTTCAGGCCGTCCCGGAGCAGGCCGAGCGCCTCCGAGCGCAGCTGCGACACGCGCGACTCCGTGACGCCCAGTTCGACCGCGATCTGGGCCATCGGCCGCTCGTCGAAGAAGTAGCCAAGGACCACCGCCCGGAGCCGCTCGGGCAGGGCCTCGATCGCGTGGGCCAGATAGCCCATCCGCTCGCGGCGGATCAGCATGTCCTCCGGGCCGACGCCGGGCTCGGTGACCATGTCCTCGGCGCCGGCCGTGGCGAAGCCCTGGAGGCTGAACACCACCGCGCGCTGCACGTCGTCGTCGGCCGCCTCGATGTCCTCGACCGAACAGCCCAGGCGCTCGGCCACCTCGGCCACGCTCGGGGTACGCCCCAGCTCGGCGGTCAGCTGCTGCCGGGCCGTGTCGGTGCGCCGCGCCCGCTGCCGGACCGAACGGCTGGCCCAGTCCAGGCCACGGAGCTCGTCCAGCAGGGCGCCACGCACCCGGGCGGCGGCGAAGCGGGCGAACGGCACGCCGCGCCCCTCGTCGTAGCCACGGGCGGCGGCGACCAGGGCGGCGTACCCGGCGGACAGCAGATCGTCACGGCTCACGTGCGCCGGCACCCGGGCGAGCATCTCGCGGACCAGGTGGCCGACGAGCGGCATGTGTGCCTTCACGGTGTCGTCACGGCGACGGTCACTCATGGGGGGCTCCTTGCGACCGGGGCCGGGGCGGGGGGTCCGGCACTGATTCACAAGGTCCGCCGCGATGAGTGCGGGGCCGGTCACATCCGGGTGCAGCACGGTTGCAACTGAGGACGGCGTACACTTGATCTCGCGGCCCGCACAGTCTTGCCTCGGGCCGCCTTCGGATCGACCACCACGCGCCGCGACCGCGACGGGTCTGCGCCGGGCAGGACGACCATTCAGACGTTCGGAGTTAAACCCCTACATGAGTTCCTTCATCGACCTCGGTGTGCCCACGAAGCTCGCCGCGACTCTCGCTGCCCGCGGTATCACCGAGCCTTTCCCGATCCAGGCCGCGACGCTGCCGGATTCCCTCGCCGGCCGGGACGTCCTCGGCCGCGGCCGCACCGGCTCCGGTAAGACGTACGCGTTCGCCCTCCCGGTGGTCGCCCGTCTCGCCGCCTCCGGCACCACCCGCCGGCCCCGCCGCCCGCGGGCGCTGATCCTGGCGCCGACCCGCGAGCTGGCCACCCAGATCGACGCCGCCCTGGCGCCGCTGGCCCAGGCGTTCGGCCTGAACACCCTCACTGTCTTCGGCGGGGTCGGGGCCAACCCCCAGATCAAAGCCCTGCGCAGCGGCGTCGACATCGTCGTCGCCTGCCCCGGCCGGCTGCTCGACCACCTCGAGCACGGCCACATCGACCTCGGCGGGGTCGAGATCACCGTGCTCGACGAGGCCGACCACATGGCCGACCTCGGCTTCCTGCCGGTGGTCCGCCGGCTGATGGACGCCACCCCGCGCAACAGCCAGCGGCTGCTCTTCTCGGCCACCCTCGACGGCGGCGTGGACGTGCTGGTCAAGCGCTTCATGCAGCGACCCGTGACACACCACGTCGACTCGGCCTCCGAGGCGCCGATCGAGATGGCCCACCACGTGCTGCACGTGCGGCACGACGACCGGTTCCCGGTGCTCGTCGACCTGCTCGCCGCGCCCGGCCGCTCGGTCGTCTTCACCCGCACCAAGCGCCGCGCCAAGGTGCTGACCCGGCAGCTGATCTCGGCCGGTGTCCCGGCCGTCGAGCTGCACGGCAACCTGGCCCAGAATGCCCGCGACCGCAACCTGTCGGCCTTCTCGGACGGCAGCGCGCCGACCCTGGTGGCCACCGACATCGCGGCCCGCGGCATCCACGTCGACGACGTGGCCCTGGTCATCCACGCCGACCCGCCGGTCGAGCACAAGGCCTACCTGCACCGCTCCGGCCGCACGGCCCGGGCCGGCGCCAGCGGCACGGTCATCACCCTGATGACCGACGACCAGCAGCACGACGTGCGCGACCTGACCCGCAAGGCGGGCATCCGCCCGACCACGACCCGCACCCGCCCCGGCGACGCCCTGCTGAACCAGCTCGCCCCCGGCGAGCGCGTCCTGCAGAGCCCTCCGCCGGTCACCGCGATGGCGGAGCGTCCCGCCGCGTCCCGCCCGCGCCGCGCCACGGCCTCCGCCGGTGCGCCTTCCGGCGGCCGTCGCCGCGGCGGCAGCGGCCGGGGCACCGGATCGGCCGCCAACGACAAGCAGCCGACCACGGCCTCGCGCGGCAACCAGTCCTCGCGCACGGCCCAGCCCGCCCGGGCCGGTCAGCCGTCACGGTCGGCCCAGCCCGCCCGTGCGGGCCAGGCCGGCACATCAAGCCGTCAGGGCTCCCGCGGCGCGGCCGCCTTCTCCTCGGGCACCCGCGTCGGCGGCCGCCGAGGCGCCCGCGTCTGACCCAGCTCATCCCGCAACCCACTCCCCACCTCGGTAGGGGGTGGGTTGCGCCGCATCCCGCGGCAGCCCCGCCCACGCCGGCGCCCACCCTGCGTGAGCTCCCGCTCCCGCGTTCGTGCCCGTCCCCACGTCCGTGCCCGCTCGCGCTGCGTGCCTGCCCTCGCGCTGATCGTGGTCAGAGCTGGGTTGCCAGGCGCCCGGGCTGCCCACTCACCCCCGCTGCGGCCACTCACCCCCGCTGCCCCCGCATCAGTGGTAGGCCCTCACGGCATTCCGCGCCACAAAGCCACGCCACCCCACCACCGCCCGCAGCAAGTGGTCGGCCCCCCACGGCATTGCGGGCCGCGACGGGGAGGGGCGGGCAGTGGCCGGGGCGGGACCAGGGCGGGCCGGTGGGCGGGGCGGGTCTGAGCGTGGGCTGGTCCGAGCGGGGGCGGAGCGGGGTTTGGTCTTGCGCGCACGGACCCGGAAGGGCTCGGGCCATCTCCGATGGGCCCCAGCCCGTAGCCCGCGGGAGCATACGGTCTGCACCCCGACGGACGCGGGAATATCAAGCCCTTGAACTTGATCGGCCGCGAACGTCTTGCCCGACCCACGGTTCCTCTAGCCGGAAGACACCACGCCCCTGACCGGAAGACGCCTCTGGTTGGAAGACGCCGCTTCTAGTCGGGGATGTCGACGGCGATCTCCGCGCCCAGGCGGTGACCGCCGGAGAGGTCGAGTTCGTCGCCGCTCCAGAAGCGGCCCGGGTCGTACCAGTTGGGCTTGCGGCCGCGGGGCAGCAGACCCATGTCCTCGTAGGTGATCGCGACCACCTCGGCGCAGTAGGCCGTCTCGAGCGCGGCCGGGTCGCCGGACGGCGGCTTCCATGGGAGGCGGACCTGGGGGACGCGGCCACGGACCCAGCGCCAGGCGAGCTGGGCCGAGGACGGGAACGGGGTGCCGTCGAGGCGGGCCACCGTGCGCAGGGCGCGGTCTTCCATCTCCTTCGGCACGGTCGGCTCGAGCTGACGCAGCCAGCCGCGCTGGCCGTAGCGGCGGGCCCATCTGGTGACCGCGTCGCGGAGGTCGTGCAGCTGGACGCCGCGCTGGAAGGAGCCGGACCACATGTCCGGAAGGGATCGGCCCAGCTCGGCGTGCCACATCAGTGGGGGCATGTCTTCGATGACCAGGGACATGCCGACGTGGTTGACGGGACTGTTGGTCAGCGTCTGGATCGCGCGGTCGGGGCCGGAGCGGCCGCGGAAGATCCAGATGTCACCCGTCCGGGTCAGGTCGAGAGCCTCGTCGAGCGTCAGGTCGGCGTCCACGTGTCTATCCTCAGCAGATGCGTTGGTGGAAAGTAGTCGGATTGGCCGGACTGGCCGGGGTCGCCGCGACCGGCATCGTGCTCGCGCGCGCCGAGCGGCAACGCCGGGCGTACACGCCCGACGAGGTCCGGCAGAGGTTGCACGCGCGGGTCAGCGAAGCGGACAGCGGCGAGGCGGACAAGTAACTACACCACATCGGAGTCGCGCAGGAGGGACCACAGACCGGCGCCGTCGGGGGCGGCGAACCAGGTCTTGCCGTGTGAGCCGACCGCTTCGGCCTCGCCGGACGGGCCGGGGACCGCGCCGGCCAGCACCGACTGGGTGGGCGACAGCCGCCGGATGCAGACGGCGAGCACGTTTTCTGGGTGTTCGTGCGCGAACTCGGAGTAGATCTCCTGGTCGTGCTGGCCGTCGTCGCCGATCAGCAGCCACTTGACGTCGGGGAACTCGACGGCCAGCCGGCGCAGCGTGTTGCGCTTGTGTTCCTGGCCGCTGCGGAACCAGCGGTCGGGCGTCGGGCCCCAGTCGGTCAGCAGCAGCGGGCCGGCCGGGTAGAGGTGGCGGGACAGGAACCGGCTGAGCGTCGGGGCGACGTTCCAGGCCCCGGTCGACAGGTAGAACACCGGCGCGCCCGCGTTGGCCGTGACCAGCCGTTCGTAGAGCACCGCCATGCCGGGAACAGCCATCCGGGCATGTTCGTCGAGCACGAACGTGTTCCACGCGGCGAGCAGCGGGCGGGGCAGCGCGGTGACCATCACCGTGTCGTCGATGTCGGAGATCACACCGATGCGCGCGGCCGGGTCGACCACCCGGATCGGCGCCTCCACCGGCTCGGCGCCCTCGGCGCTCAGCCGCACCCGGCTCCAGCCCGGCGCGAGGTCGCCCTTGACCACGCAGTCGACGTACCCGCTGCGGTCGGTGTGGGTCTCGTGCACCTGGTCGCCGACCTGGATCAGCACCCGCTCGTCGTTGACCGGTGAGGTGGTGAAGTTGCGCCAGCCGCGCGTCTTGTCGAGCTTCTTGCGCCGCAGCCGGGGATTGCGGGTCAGCACGACCCGGGCGATCACCCGGGCCCAGCCGGGACCGCCGTAGCCGGTGTAGGCCGAAATCACCGGCACCCAGCCACGCTGCCGCAGCCGTCGCTCGACGACCTCGTGAATCGCATCCTCGAAGCGCGCGGCGCGATGTAGCGGCCGCACGGCCGGCGGCCGGCCGGTCGGACTCGATGTCACGCTGGTGCCTCCCCATCTCGGGCGTCCTGTCCCGTGACGGTACCCGGCATGTCTGACAGTTTCTCGATGACCGCGCTACATCAGGCGGCGGCCGCGCGGGGCTCGGCGGTGGACCACTGACGTGACCACCAGGAGACGTCCATCGACAGGGTGTCCTCCTCATCGGAGCGCACCGTGGCCAGGCACGCCTCGGCCCGCAGGCTGCGCAGGGCGACCGCCGCCCGCTCCGCGTCCCGCCAGGCGAGCCGCTCCCGTTCGGCCGCCTTCAGGTAGCCGTCGTAGCGGTGATCACGAACGGCCATCCGCAGCGCCGACTCCTGGGTCGCCGGGTGCAGCCGCTCGTTCCAGCCGCGGTGGGCCAGGATGTCGTTCAGCTGGACGATCGAGATCTCCCGGTTGCGGCAGGCGGACAGGGCGGAGCGGTGCAGGAACCGCTCCCGGTCGGCGTTCTCGCCCTTGGCGCGGCGCCGGCGCTGCACCGGGTAGACGGCCGCGGCGGCGACCCGGCGCGCCTCCCGATCGGCCTGCTCGTAGACGGTCCAGGCCGCGTCGACCTGGTCCTGGGCCTCGGCCCAGGCGGCTCGGGCCCGCTGGGCGGTGACGGCCGCGCGATCAGCCGCGACCGCCACCTCGGCGGCGTAGCGGGTCTCTTCGTCGGTGGGTCCGGCCGGCTGTGGCGCGAGTGTGACGGCGGTGGTGGTGAGCCGCCGGGGCAGCGCGAACACGGCGGCGACGGCCCCGATGGACAGGATCAGAATCATCCAGACGGCAGCGACGATCTCCATGGGTCTTCCCTCGCGGTGGCTGGTGGGTCACGGTTCTCTTCCGGTACGCCTGTCCTCTTCACCAGGAGCAGGCACGGGGCTGACGGCTGTCGGAGCAGGGGCGCATCCAACCCCACCCGTCCGACCCCGTCACCGAGACGTGGCTGATTCTGATCAGAGCAGCGGCGGACCGCGCTGAACGGGCGCCCCACCGGCGACCCGTCCCGACCCCAGCGAGCGAGCGCCGCCCGCGAGGACCACCACCCCGAGCAGCCCCACCAGGACCACCAAGATGACCGGCCGGGCGACCGTGACCGAAACCTCAGCGGCGTCGACCGTCTCGACCGCGCTCACCTGAGCCGAGGCGGAGACCTGGACCGGCTCGGCGACCGGCTGGACCGAGGGCCCGATCAGCCCCGCGTTGGCCGCGAAGGCGAGGGCGAGCATGGCCAGCCCGGCGAGAAAGCGCAGCGCGCGTTGCCCGTCCCACAGACGGGGAAGCAGGCGTGCGACGTCGGCCACGTGAACAACCTACCGTTGTGGCCGGTAAAAGGCATCACTCGATAGATCTGTCCCGTTCGAACGGGCCTGGTGGGAACACCGGCCGGCGCGAGGGAACATGGGTGGGTGAGTGATGTGGCGGAACGGGTGGCCGAGCTGGCCCGGTGGATGGCCGAGGGCGATGTGGTGGTGCTCAGCGGCGCCGGACTGTCGACGGAGTCGGGGATCCCCGACTATCGCGGGCCGAGCGGCGTCGCGCGGCGGGCCACCCCGATGACCTACCAGACCTTCACGCGCGACCCGGTCGCGCGGCGCCGCTACTGGGCGCGCAGCCACCTCGGCTGGCGGACGATCGGCGACGCCCGGCCCAACGACGGGCACCGGGCCGTCGCGCGGCTCCAGCGGCTGGGCCTGCTCCGCGGCATCGTCACCCAGAACGTGGACGGGCTGCATCAGGCCGCCGGCGCCGGTGACGTGGTCGAGCTGCACGGGAACCTGGCCCGGGTCACCTGCCTGGACTGCCGGGAGCCGAGCGACCGGAGCACGCTCGAGGACCGGCTGCGAACCGCCAACCCGGCCTTCGACAAGACGCCGACCGAGATCAACCCGGACGGCGACGTCGAGCTGGACGACGACGACCTGGCCGGTTTCGTGGTGGTCGACTGTGCCGGGTGCGGCGGGATGCTCAAGCCCGACGTCGTGTATTTCGGCGAGTCGGTGCCGCCGGAGCGGGTGTCGCGGAGCTTCGAGCTGGTCTGCGGTGGGCGTACCCTGCTGGTCCTCGGTTCGTCCTTGACCGTGATGTCGGGGCGGCGGTTCGTGTTGCGGGCGGCGAAGCTCGGCATCCGGGTGGCGATCGTGAACCAGGGCGTGACCCGCGGTGAGCCGTACGCCGACCTGGTCGTGGACGCGCCCCTGGGTGAGGTGCTGCCCGAGGTGGCGAGGCTGGCCGAGAGCGGGTACGCGCCCACGCATTAGCGTCTGGGCATGAAGTTCTCCTCCAAGGGCGTCGCCGGCGCGGTCGCCCTGGCCGTCGCGACCGTGGTGGCGTGGTGGGGCTGGCTGGGCCACGACCGCAGCTATCAGGTCGACGCGAACGGCAACCAGCAGGGCCCGTACACCACCGCTCAGGTCGCCTTCTGCGTGCTGACCATCGCCGTGCTGCTGGCGCTGGCCGTCCGGTTCCTGGACGTGCACCCCCTGCCGGCCACCGCGGCGACGACGGTGGCGTTCACCGCGGCGTGGACGATCGACGCCGCCTCCCGGGACGGGTCCGGCCTGTTCCTGATCGGCGGCGTGCTGGTGCTGATCGGCTGCGCGGTGGGCAGTGCCGTGGTGGCTTTCCTGGCCGATCTGACCCGGGGCCGGGACGGGTTCACGCGCTGATCACACTCGATGAACTGGTGACACACACGCGTTACAGTCTCGCAACTTAAATAAAGTCATCCTCACATTGACGTGACCCGGCTCACTGTTGTTAACTGCCCGGAACCGCTCCCGAAACCGGTTCCGAAACCGGTCTGCAACCCGCGGGACATGCGTGCCGGAACATGCGGAGGACCAGTGCCGATCACCATCGCCGATGTGGCGGCCCGGGCGAAGGTCAGCAAGACCACCGTCTCGCGGGTCCTCAACGGCAAGGGTGAGCTGGACGAATCCACCGCCGCCCGGGTCCGCGCGGTGATCGACGAACTTGGCTACGTGCCCAGCTCCCGGGCCGTCGGCCTGGCCCGTGGGCGTACCCGGGTCGTCGGCATGCTGGTCCCCTCGCTCACCTGGCCGTGGATCGGCGAGGTTCTGCAGGGCGCGGTCGACGTGCTCGAGACCGAGCGGTACGGGCTGCTGCTGTTCACCTGCAACCGGGGTGAGGAGTCGATGCGGCAGTTCGGGGCCCAGGTCTCGGCCAAGTCGTTCGACGGGCTGCTGGTGATCGAGCCCGAGGGCACCCTCGACTACATCGCGCAGCTGCACTCGCGCGGCCTGCCCGTGGTGCTGATCGACGACCGTGACACCCAGCCGGCGCAGATTCCCAGCGTCGGCACCACCAACCACACCGGCGCCGGCGCCGCCGCCCGGCATCTGCTGTCCATCGGCCGCAACCGGCCCTTGGTCATCGCCGGTCCCGGTCACTTCGGCTGCACCCAGCAGCGGCTGGACGGCTTCGCCGCCGCGTACGCCGAGGCCGCCCACCCGATCCCGCAGGAGCGACTGCTCCCCGGCGACTTCACCATCGCGTCCGGGTTCGAGGGCGTGCAACACGCCTTCGACACCGGCATCGACTTCGACGCGGTGTTCGCCCACAACGACCTCTCGGCCACCGGCGCGATGCAGGCGGTGCTCGACTCGGGCCGCCGCATCCCGCAGGACGTGGCGGTGGTGGGCTTCGACGACATCCCGATGGCGGCACACACCCAGCCGCCGCTCACCACCGTGCACCAACCGTTGCGCGAGATGGGCGAGGCCGCGGCACGCACGCTGCTCGCCCACTTCGAGGGCACACCCCTGCCCAATCGTCCGACCGTCATCCCGGCGACGTTCATGGCCCGTGGTTCGACCACGGTCACCGCCGCCGATCCCTCCTGAAATCCGCAGCCCTCATCCGGGCCACCCCTGATATCCCCTGAGGAGTATCTGTAATGCAGAGAAGGAAGTTGTTCTCGGCTGCCCTGGCGGGCGTGCTCGCCACGGGTGCCCTCGCCGCCTGCGGCGACTCGCCGAACAGCAGCCCGAACAGCAACAGCAACAAGGCCGGCACGACGGTGCTGACCGTCGGCATGCCGAACGGACCGCAGACGGAGAACCACAACCCCTTCCTCTCCACCTCGGCCGCCGCGTCGCTGGGCTACCGCTGGGTCATCTACGAGCCCCTGATGATGTGGAACCCGGTGAAGCCGGCCGAGCCGTCGAAACCGTGGCTGGCCACCGCGGCCGAGTGGGCGCCGGACAGCAAGAGCGTCAAGATCACCGTGCGGGACAACGCGACCTGGTCGGACGGTCAGAAGGTGACCGCCAACGACGTCGTCTACACGCACACCCTGATCAAGGGCAACAAGGCGCTGAACACCAACAACACGCCGTACGGCGACATCTCCGCGGCGGGCAACGTCGTGACGATCACCTTCACCTCGTCGATGTTCGTCTACAAGGAGAAGTTCCTCGGGCAGACCCCGATCGTCCCGGAGCACATCTGGAAGGCGATCAAGGACCCGGCCACCGACACCAACAAGACCCCGATCGGCTCCGGCCCGTACACCCTGAAGTCCTTCACCCCGCAGACCACCACGCTGGTCGCCCGGGAGAACGGCTACTGGGGCACCGCGCCGACCGTCAAGGAGCTGCGCTACAGCTCGCCGACCGGTAACGACGCGCAGACCACGGCGCTGGCCGACGGCTCGATCGAGTGGTCGTTCGTGTTCATCCCGAACTACAAGACCGTCTTCGTCGGCAAGAACCCCGACCACTACAAGGTCTGGGCGCCGCCGGTGCTGGGCATCCACGGCCTCTACATCAACACCACCAAGGCCCCGTTCGACAACGTCGCGCTGCGCAAGGCCATGAACATGGTCATCAACCGCGAGGACATCTTCAACCAGGCCGAGGCCGCCTACTTCCACCCGCTGGTCAGCAGCGTGACCGGTCTGCCGTCGCCGGCCGGCGACCCGTTCGTCGCCGACGCCTACAAGGGACAGACCCACAAGGTCGACGTCGAGGGCGCGAAGACCGTCCTGACCGGGGCCGGGTTCAAGCTGAACGGCACCACGCTGACCGACCCGAGCGGCAAGCCGGTGAAGCTGACCCTGACCGACCCGGCCGGCTGGTCCGACTACCAGACCTCGCTGGAGATCGTGAAGGACAACCTGGCCCAGATCGGCATCGCCGCGACGGTCGAGAAGGCCAACCAGGACGCCTGGTTCAAGAACGTCGAGGAAGGCAAGTTCGACGCGACCTTCCGCTGGACCAACGGTGGCTCCACGCCGTTCGACATCTACCAGACCATCATGGACGGCACGCTGCTCAAGCCGGTCGGCCAGGCCTCTCCGGCCGGCAACTTCGGCCGGTTCGACAACCCCGAGGCGACCGCCGCGCTGAAGGCCTACAAGGAGGCGGGCGACGACGCCGCCCGCAAGACCGCGATGGACACGCTCCAGAAGGTCTTCGTCGAGCAGGTCCCGATGGTGCCGGTCGGCGCCGACAACATCGGCATGGCGTACAGCACGAAGAACTGGTCCGGCTGGCCGGACGACTCCAACCCGTACGCCGCCGGGCAGCCCACCCAGGCGAACGCGCTGGACGTCATCCTGCACCTCAAGCCCACCAGCTGATCTCGCGGCCGCTCCCGCACGCTTGCTGAGCGCGCGGGGGCGGCCTTCCCCTCGTAAAGGACCCGGCATGACGTCTGTGCAAGACGCCGAGGCGCCGGCCGGCGAGGTGGTGCTTGAGGCTCAAGGGCTGACCAAGCACTTCCCCGTACGCCGGGGTCTGCGCGACCTCTTCAACCGGCGCGACCGCGCCGCCGTGCACGCCGTCGACGACGTGCATCTCATTCTCCGCCGTGGCCGTGTGACCGCCCTGGTGGGCGAGTCCGGCTCCGGCAAGTCCACGGTGGCCAGGCTGCTGGCCCAGCTCTACCCGCGCACCGACGGCGACATCAAGCTGCACGGTACCTCGACCCGGGTCAGGGGCGGGCGCAATTTCCGGCGGTACGCCGCCCGCGTCCAGATGATCTTCCAGGACCCGTTCGCGTCGCTGAACCCGGTGCACACGATCCGGTACCACCTGACCCGTGCGCTGAAGATCCACGGCAACGCCGGCACCAACGCCGCCGAGCTCGAGCAGGCGCTGCACGACGTGCTCAACCGGGTCAGCATGACGCCGCCCGAGCGCTACCTGGACAAGTTCCCGCACGAGTTGTCCGGCGGCCAGCGTCAGCGCGTGGCCATCGCCCGGGCGCTGGGCGCGAACCCGGAGGCGCTGCTCGCCGACGAGCCGGTGTCCATGTTGGACGTGTCCATCCGGCTCGGTGTGCTCAACCTGTTGCGGGACCTCAAGGAACGCCTGAACCTGGCGATCCTCTACATCACCCACGACATCGCCTCGGCCCGGTACTTCGCCGACGACACGATGGTCATGTACGCGGGCCGGATGGTCGAGGGCGGCGACAGCGAGACGGTGACCCAGTCGCCGGCCCACCCGTACACCAAGCTCCTGATCGACTCGGCCCCCGACCCGGACCGCCTGCTCGGCGAGCTCGAACCGGACACCCGCGACCGCGGCAACGGCGAGCCGCCGAGCCTGATCAACCCGCCGGCCGGCTGCCGGTTCCACCCGCGCTGCCCGATGGCCGGCCCGCGCTGCGAGACCGAGCTGCCGGTGCCGCTGGTGATCGGTGACAAGCCGGGGCACTGGGCGGCCTGCTGGCTCTACGACGAGCAGGGGGTCGGACGGTGAGGTACATCCTCCAGCGCATCGCGTTCTACGTGTTCACCGCGTGGGCGGCGATGACCCTGAACTTCTTCATCCCCCGGATGATCCCGGGCGACCCGATCAGCGCGCTGCTGGCCCGGTTCCAGGGTCAGATGAACACCGACGCGATCGAGTCGCTGTACGTGCTCTTCGGCATCGACAAGGACGCCAGCCTCTGGTCCGAGTACCTGGACTACTGGAAGCAGCTGTTCAACGGCGACCTGGGCCTGTCGTTCAGCGCCTTCCCGACGCCGGTGTCCGAGGTGATCGGGGACGCGCTGCCGTGGACGGTGGCGCTGGTCGGCATCACCACGGTGATCAGCTTCCTGCTCGGCACCGGGCTGGGCGTGCTGGCCGGGTGGCGCCGCGGCTCCTGGGTCGACGGCCTGCTGCCGGTGACCACGTTCCTGTCGTCGGTGCCGTACTTCTGGCTCGGCCTGCTGGCGATCTACCTGCTGGCCGGTCCGGACAGCTTCTTCCCGTCGTCCGGCGGCTTCGAGGCCGGCCTGGTCCCCTACCCGGACTGGGCGTTCGTCTCCAGCGCGCTCCAGCACGGCATCCTGCCCGCCATCACCATCCTGATCTCCTCGGTCAGCGGCTGGATCCTGAGCATGCGCAACATGATGGTGACCGTCGCGGCCGAGGACTACATCACCGTGGCGCACGCCAAGGGCCTGCCCGAGCGGCGGGTGGCGCTGAGCTATGCGGCGCGCAACGCGTTGCTGCCCAACGTGTCCGGCTTCGCCCTGTCGCTCGGCTTCATCGTCAGCGGCACATTCGTGCTGGAGATCGTGTTCTCCTACCCGGGCCTGGGCTTCCTGCTGTTCCGGGCGGTCGGCGCCAAGGACTACCCGCTGATGCAGGGCATCTTCCTGATCATCACGATCACGGTGCTGGTGGCGAACCTGCTCGCCGACATCGTCTACCTGCTGCTCGACCCGCGTACGCGGAAGGAGGGCTGAGCGATGAGCATTCCCACCTCGAGCATCGACCAGGTGATTCCGGGCCAGGGCGCGATGGCGCAGCCGACGGACCCCAAGCCGACCAAGGCCAAGCGGCAGCGGTTCCGCTTCCTGGCCAACGCCAAGGCCACCACCGGCCTGGTGATCATGGGCATCTACCTGCTCTTCGCGATCATCGGGCCGTGGATCGCGCCGTTCGACCCGAACGAGCGCGGCAAAGACCTGGTCGCGCCGCCGTCGGGGGCGCACTGGCTGGGCACCACCCACCTGGGCCAGGACGTGCTGAGCCAGTTGCTGGTCGGCACCCGCGGCGTGATGGTGGTCGGCCTGGCCGCGGGCATCGCCGCGACCATCGTCTCGGTGGTGGTCGGCGTCAGCGCCGGCTACCTCGGCGGCGGCTGGGACGACACGCTGTCCGCACTGTCCAACGTCTTCCTGGTGATCCCGGCGCTGCCGCTGATCATCATCGTGGCGTCCACCTTCGAGAACGCCGGCTCCACGATCGTGGCGCTCACCATCGGCCTGACCGCGTGGGCCTGGGGCGCCCGGGTGCTTCGGGCCCAGACGCTGTCGTTGCGCAAACGCGACTACGTCGAGGCCGCCCGCGCGTCCGGGGAGAGCACGTTCCGGGTGATCTTCTTCGAGATCCTGCCCAACCTGTCGGCGATCATCGCGTCCGGCTTCGTCGGCACCGTGATCTTCGCGGTGAGCACCGAGATCACCCTGGCCTTCATCGGCATCGGCGGCATCTCCAACTGGAACTGGGGCGAGATCCTGTTCTGGGCGCAGAGCCAGCAGGCGCTGTCACAGGGCGCGTGGTGGTGGTTCGTGCCGGCCGGTCTGGCCATCGCGTTCCTCGGCACCGCGCTGTCGCTGATCAACTTCGGCATCGACGAGTTCGTCAGCCCCCGGCTCCGCAGCGCGGGCAAAACCAAGATCAAGACGGCGGACGGCCACACCGTACGCATGCGCGTCGGCTTCACGCCGGTCCTGGCCCACACGGCCGCCCCGCGCACGCAGGCGCGCCCGCTGCCGATCAACCTGAACGGGGCTACCCCCGTGTTGAAAAAAGAGGGGCAGTCGTCATGAGCAACGACCCCGTGCTCGAGATCAGGAACCTCAACGTCGACTACGGCCTGGGCGACCAGGCGGTGCAGGCCGTCCGGGACGTCAACCTGACCCTGCACAAGGGCGAGGTGCTCGGCCTGGCCGGCGAGAGCGGCTCCGGCAAGTCGACCCTGGCCTACGGCCTGACCCGCCTGCTCGCCCCGCCGGGGGTGATCTCCGGTGGCGAGGTCATCTACCACCCGGAGAAGGGCGAGCCGTACGACGTCCTGGCCCTCTCGGATGCCAACCTGCGCAAGTTCCGGTGGGCCGAGACGGCGATCGTGTTCCAGGGCGCGATGAACTCGCTGAACCCGGTGCACAAGATCTCCACCCAGCTCAACGACGTGCTCCAGGCCCACGAGCCGAAGATGTCGCAGCACAGCCGCAACGTGCGGTGCCGGGAGATGCTCAAGCTGGTCGGCATCTCGGCCGACCGGATGGAGGCGTACCCGCACCAGCTCTCCGGCGGCATGCGGCAGCGCGTGATGATCGGCATGGCGCTGATCCTCCAGCCGCAGGTGGTCATCATGGACGAGCCGACCACCGCCCTCGACGTGGTGATGCAGCGGCAGATCCTGGGTCAGCTGATCGAGCTGCGTGAGCGCCTCGGCTTCTCGGTCATCTTCATCACCCACGACCTGTCGCTGCTGGTCGAGTTCTCCAACCGGATCGCCATCATGTACGGCGGACGGATCGTCGAGGAGGCGCCGGCCGCGACGCTGTACCGGGACTCGCTCCACCCGTACAGCAACGGGCTGCTCGGCTCGTTCCCCGCCCTGCGCGGCCCCCGCCGGGAGCTGACCGGCATCCCCGGCTCGCCGCCGGACCTCAAGGGCATGCCGTCCGGCTGCTCCTTCCACCCCCGCTGCCCGAAAGCGTTCGACCCCTGCTCGGAGCACATCCCGGTACTCGGCCGGCCGGCCACCCCGGACGGCGGCACGCGCACCGTGGCGTGTCACCTGTACCCCGACGTGAAGCCGGTCGGCGCGCCCGCCGCAGCATCCTCAGCCGCTTCCTCCGCTGGAGAACGATGAACCAGTCTGCCCCTACCCCCACTCTGCTCCTCCCCGGCGACGCGTTCCCGACCACTTTCGAGTGGGGCGTCGCCACCAGCTCGTACCAGATCGAGGGCGCGGTGGCCGAGGACGGCCGCACACCGTCCATCTGGGACACGTTCAGCCGCGTCCCGGGCGCGGTGCACGACGGCGACACCGGTGACGTCGCCTGCGACCACTACCACCGGATGCCGCAGGACGTGGCGCTGATCAAGAGCCTGGGCGTGGACTCGTACCGGTTCTCGGTGGCCTGGCCCCGGGTCCAGCCGCACGGCCGCGGCCCGGTCAACCCGGCCGGCCTGGCCTTCTACGACCGGCTGGTCGACGAGCTGCTCAGCGAGGGCATCAAGCCCTGGGTGACGCTCTACCACTGGGACCTGCCGCAGGAGCTGGAGGACGCCGGCGGCTGGCCCAACCGGGACACCGCCTACCGCTTCGCCGACTACGCGATGATGGTGTTCGACAAGCTGCACGACCGGGTCGAGACCATCACCACGCTGAACGAGCCGTGGTGCTCGGCCTGGCTGGGCTACCACGTGGGCGTGCACGCCCCGGGCCGCAAGGACTTCAAGGCCTCCATCGACGCCGTGCACCACCTGCTGCTCGGCCACGGCCTGGCCACCCAGCGGATGCGGGCGGCCGAGACCACCCCGCACCGGTACGGCATCACGCTCAACATGGGCACCGCTGACCCGGCCGCGGACACCCAGGCCGACCGGGACGCCGCCCGCCGCGCCGACGGGATGGGCCTGCGGCTCTACCTCGACCCGCTGCGCAAGGGCTACTACCCACAGGACATGGTGGACGACCTGGCCGCGCAGGGCGTCACGCTGCCGATCGAGGACGGCGACATGGAGGTCATCGCCACGCCGTTCGAGGTGCTGGGCGTGAACTTCTACTTCGGGCAGGACTTCAGCGGCGTCGACGAGCAGGGCCGGACGCACGACGACACCGGCAACCCGGTGGTCCGCCAGGTGTTCCCGGGCACCGCCCGCACCGCGATGGACTGGCCGGTCACGCCGGAACGCCTCACCCAGCTGCTCGTCCGGCTGCACCGGGACTACCCCGGGCTGCCGCTGGTCATCACCGAGAACGGCGCGGCGTTCGACGACACGGCCGACGAGCAGGGGTACGTGTCCGACGACGACCGCACCGCCTACTTCGCCGACCACCTGGCCGCGGTGGCCGAGGCCCGGGCCCAGGGCGCGGACATCCGCGGCTACTTCGCCTGGTCGCTGATGGACAACTTCGAGTGGGCGTACGGCTACGACAAGCGGTTCGGCATCGTGCACGTCGACTACGACACCCTGAAGCGCACGCCGAAACAGAGCGCTCTCTGGTACCGGGACACCATCGCCCAGTACCGCTGAGCTCGTTTTTCGAAGGGGCCGCGGCTTGCCGCGGCCCCTTTCAGCTTCGGATACGGCTGATCTGCCGGCGGTGCGCGGCCCGGGACACCACGGTGTGCGAGTCGGTCACGGCCATGCCGCCGTCGGCGAGCAGCCGGGCCAGCGGCAGGGTGGCCGCGCCCATCGCGACCGCGTCCGGCCCGAGCTGGCAGACGTCGATGCGGGTGGTCGAATACGGTTGCCGCAGACTGTGTTCCGCGGCGGACGCCCGGATCTCCGGCAGGAACCGCTCGCCCAGCGCCGCGCCGATCGGCCCGCCCAGCACGATCCGCTCGGGGCTGAACAGGTTGACCAGGTTCGAGATCCCCGCGCCGAGATAGCCGACCGTCTCGGCGACGACCGTGGCCGCCGCCGCCGGCAGCTCACCGGTCAGGGTGCGGGCCAGCAGCCGCGGGTCGTACTCGACACCCATGGCCTCGGCCAGGCGGGCGCTGACCCCGTCCGACCCGATGTACGCCTCCAGGCAGCCGCGGGCGCCGCAGCGGCAGGGCAGTCCCTCGTACACCAGCATGGTGTGGCCCCACTCCCCCGCGCCCGAATCGGGGCGGCCCTGCCCGCGCCCGTCCCGGACCACCGCCGCGCCGACGCCGCGGCCGATCATCACGATCACCGCGTGCCGGGCCCCGCGGCCGGCGCCGAACCACATCTCGGCCTGGCCGACCGTCTTCGCGCCGTTCTCCACGAACACCGGCAGGCCGGTCGCCGCGCCCAGCACCTCGCCCAGCGGCACCGCGTCCCAGGACGTGGTCTGCGAATGGACCAGGCCGGCGCGGTCGACCACGCCGATCACCCCGACGCCGTAGCCGATCACCTCGCCCGGGTCGATGCCGGCCTGCGCGGAGGTGTCGGACAGCCCCTGCATCAGCAGCCGGGTCGCGCGCTGGTGGTCGGACGGATCGGCCAGCGGGTAGACGGCCGAGCCGAGCCGGGACATGGCCAGGTCGTACAGCTCGACCGAGACCCGGGTCTCGCCCAGATCGGCGCCCACGACGTACCCGTAGCCGGGCGCGACCCGCAGCAGCGCCCGTGGCCGGCCACCGTCCGAGCCGACCAGGCCGGCCTCCTCGACCAGCCCCTCCTCGATCATCTCGCCGACCAGGTTGCTCACGCTGGCCTGGCTCAGCGCGGTGGTGTCGCCGAGTTGCTGACGGCTCTGCCGGCCGCCATGGAACAGGTCGGTGAGCAGGCTGGAGCGATTCGCGCGCCTGACATCACGCACCGTAGTCCGCCTGCTATCCACTGCATCTCCCCTGTTCATCGCCCTTCGCCCGCCATCTAACGCTATGCCTTCGGGCGCTGTCGCCCGGGTACGGTCTTCCCGGTATGAACGACTGCACCGAGCGGCACCCACCTTCAGCGACGGACGGCCTCGCAGGCGAGGGCCAGAAGTGCATACCTAAGGCAGGCTCAGTGACTGACTACCGTGACGTGAACCGGGCGAACTGGGACGACCGGGCCGCCGCGCACGCCGCCTCCAGCGACTACAACGTGGCGGCGTTCGCCTCCGACCCCGGCTTCCTGAGCGACGTGGTCCGCTTCGACCGCCCGCTGCTCGGCGACGTCACCGGCCTCCGCGGCGTCCACCTGCAATGCCACATCGGCACCGACACCGTGTCGCTGGCCCGGCTCGGCGCCACGATGACCGGACTCGACTTCTCGCCCAAGTCGCTCGACCAGGCGCGCGCCCTGGCTTCGGTCGCGGGCGCCGACATCACCTTCGTCGAGGCGGATGTGTACGCCGCCCCCGACGTGCTCGGCGCCGGCCGGTTCGACCTCGCCTACACCGGCATCGGCGCGCTGTGCTGGCTGCCCGACATCACCCGCTGGGGCGAGACGGTGGCCCGCCTGCTCAAGCCCGGCGGCCGGTTCTTCATGCGCGAGGGGCACCCGGTGCTGTGGTCGCTCGAGTGGGAACGCGCCGACGACCTGCTCGTGCTCGACCACCCGTACTTCGAGCTCGACGAGCCGACGGTGTTCGACGAGCCCGGCACGTACGTGCACACCGACACCGACTTCGAGCACAACACCACGCACGAGTGGAACCACGGCCTCGGCGAGATCGTGACGGCGCTGCTCGACGCCGGCCTGACCATCACCGGGCTGACCGAGCACACCACCGTCCCGTGGGACGGGCTCGGCGGCCGGATGCGGCAGTTGCCGGGCGGCGAGTTCCAGGTGGCGGCCCGGCCGGAGCGGCTTCCGCACACGTACACGTTGCAGGCGGTGCGCCCGGCCGTTTAGAGATCGATGCTTACGGGGTAACTCGCGGTCCATCCCCACGACCGAGGAGACCCGATGCGGTTCGGAAGCATAGGTGGCGTGATCATCCTGATCTGGCTGATCCTGGGCGGCGTCGCCGCGTACGCCCGCGGCTACTTCAACGACAGCGGTGACGCGAGCTGTGCCAAGGCCGGCACGGTTGTGGTCACCGTGGTGGCCGGCCCGCTCAACTGGCTCGGCGTCAACCCGAAGATCGACTGCGACGTCCCCGAGCCCAGCAAGTGACCTGTGGACAACGCTCCATCATCTGACCTGTGGACAACGCCCCCATTTTCGTCGGCGCCACTCGCTACATTTGCGCCCACCCAGTAACGGGGTGGGGGCGGGGGCGGCGCCGGCAACAGTTTGTACAAATGTGACGCCGGCCGCCCGGCCTGAGCCGGGCGGCCGTATCACCGAAGGTGACCCTCCGGGCGGCGCCCCAGCCGCCCGCCTGCCCACCCAGGCGGAGTGACGAGCCACGCCGGTGCCATGGGCGCGTTCCTCACCCCGCCAGATCTCAGGTCGCGCGACCGCCGTGGGGACGACCGGGCCGACGCGGCCGGCGCCGCGGCCGAGCCGCGGGTCGTCGCGATCGGGGCCGGGCCGGACCGGGATGTGCGGCATCCGTACGGCAGGGCGACAACGGGAGAACCTTCCAGGAGCGAGTGACCACTCACGCTAACCATCCGTTCAGGTCAGCAGCTTGGCTTAAGCCAGAGATAAGAGTGACTTAGGCGTCCACTGCGGATCCGGGCGGCTCGATCTGAACGGTTCCAGACTTCCCGCGTCACCGGTGTCATTTCGTCACTGTGTCCAGGGTGGACGAATCACCGCGCCGTCGCCGGTCGTCGCCTCCAGACCGACGCTCGTGGTCACCCACACCGCGGCCGGGCCATCACCGTGGTTGTCCACCGACACCGACGCGCCGGCCGGCACGACCGCCACGTCACCGGGCGCGAGAACCTCCGGCGTTCCGTCCAGCGTGACGGTCACCGTCCCGGACAGCAGCAGGAACACCTCCTCCCGGCTGACCCGGTGGGGCATTCCGGTCACCCCGGCCTCGACCTCCAGCCGCCACGCGCAGAGTTCCGCGCTTCCGCGCGCCGGCGCGGCGTACGAATGAAAGACCGCTCCGTGCATGCGATGCGCAACCGCATCGCCCTCCTTCAGAATCGCCATGTAGTCAACCTCCTTGACCACATAGTCAAGCAGCTTGACCGCCGTGTCAAACTGCACCGGTGACCACAGACCTTCCCTACCTCCTGCTCAGCGCCGCCCGCGGCCTGGTCGACAGCATCGACGCGGGCGTACGCGCCCGGGGTTTCACCGACGTGCGCCCGGCCCACGGCTTCGCTTTCACGCTGATCTCGGACGGCGGCGCCACGGTCGTCGAGCTGGCCCGGCACCTCGACGTCACCAAGCAGGCGGCCAGCCAGATGGTCGAGGAACTGACCGCGAAGGGCTACGTGGAACGGCGTCCGCACCCCGACGACGCCCGCGCCAAACTGATCGTGCTGACCGACAAGGGCTGGAGTTGCACCCGGGCCGCCGACGAGGCCGCCGCCGAGATCCTGCGCTCCTGGTCCGACCGCATCGGCGACCGCCGCCTGACCGCCCTCCGCGCCGACCTGGCCACCCTCGCCGTCCCCGGCCGCCTTCGCCCCACCTGGTAAATGGGTGAGTCCGGCCAGGTGGAGGCGGCTACCGTGACGCGGTGTCCGTCGACTCCTCCGGCAACCTGCCCACCGCGGTGACCCTGGCCGCCGTCCTGGACGCCACCCGCACCACGATGCACACCCTGCTGGGTGTCACGCGGATGCCCGACCTGCTCGTGGAGACCGACGTCCACACGGCGAGGCGCCCGGTCCTCCGCCCCGAGCAGGAGTCGACCGTCCTCGGTGGCCTGGACCGGATCGAGGACGGCGACCACTTCTGGGAGATCAGGCCGGCCGGCTTCGACGACCGGGTCCGGGTGATCATGCACCGCCTGCTCGACCAGCCCGTCGACCCGGCCGCCCTCACCGACGACGAGGACGACCTCTGGCTGCACCCGAGCCTAGGCTGCGACCCGATGCGCACCGGCGTGGCGATGGCCCTCTCGGTCGGCCTGGCGCTGGCCGCCGCCACCGTGGGCGGCGGCCACTTCTCCACCCAGCTCACGGTGTGGCGCCCGGGCTGCCTGGACGACCCGGCCGAGGTCATCGCCGGGACCAAGGTCTCCCCCACCGACCTGCCGTTCCGCGACGCCTGCATCCGCTACATGGACCAGTTCCCCGATTCCAGGCCGGGCTGGGGCTGGTGATCGTCAGGCCGCGCAGGCGCGGGCCCGGTGGCGCAGGAAGGTCTCCAGGCCGGCCAGGTCATCGGTATTGATGTGGTCCACGTCGGCGGCCACCAGCTCACACCAGACGGCGGTGCGCTCCGGCCCGGCGACGTCCGGCGTGGCCCAGAAGCGGACCCGCTGCCGGTCGGCGTGGGCGTCGCGGATGAACGAGCGCAGCTCGGCTCGCTCGGCCGGCGGGATCGGGCCCTTGCCCTGCCAGGCGAACAGGGTGGTCCAGTTGTCGCTGATCAGCGGCACGAACGACGCCTTCGCCCCCGAGTTCAGGTCGGCGCTGCGGCCGTCGTAGAACGCGTACCGCGTGGTCTGCGCCGCCATCAGCTCGCGCGGCCGGTCGCCGCTGACCACGACGGTCACGCGGCCGGGGAGGACGCGGCCGTTGCGGTAGGTGGTCAACATCCGGCGGTACGAGCGCAGCACGCGATCGAGCTCGGTGTACGTCGCCGCACCGGTGTTCTTGATGTCCACCAGCAGCTGGATCGGATAGGCGTGCCGGCGGCGGGCCAGCGGGTCGAGATAAAGGCTCTGAAGGGTACGCCCGGGAACCACGTCCTCGGGGTCGTGCGCGACGAGCAGCTCGCCGCCCACCAGGTAGATGTCCGCCTCCACACTGGTGAAGCCGTGGGCCAGCGCGTCGTAGAGCGGGCGTTCGTGCTCATAGTCGTTGTGCGCGTGGGCCTGCGCCAGCGGCCGGACCCAGTGGGCCTGCGCGGCCGGCGGCGCGAAGACCACCGCCGCGCAGACCGCGAGCAGAACAGCGAGTACACGTCGAGTCATGCGCCCAACCTAGGGAGGGCAGATGATGATCGCCATGAATGCCCGGTGAAACCTAGTCGCGCTCGATGTGGTGGCCGATGATCTGCGGGCCCATCAGCACCGCCTCGCCCGAGCCGTCGCGGCGGTTGTCGGCGTCGGGCAGGGCCACCGGGTCGCCGGTGGCGGAGGCGCCGACCGGCCGCGGGCCGACCCAGGCCACCGTCAGGCGCGTCTCGCCCTTGAGGAAGCGTTGCGCCCGCACCCCGCCGGTGGCGCGCCCCTTGGCCGGGTAGATCGCGAACGGCGTCACCTTCACCTGGGTGCCGGTGGAGGTGACCACCATCGGCTCGCCGTGCTCGGTGCCGGAGGTGGTGATCACGTTGAACGAGAGGGCCTCGACGTCGGCGCCGAGGTTGACGCCGGCCATGCCGCCGCCCTTGAGGCCCTGCGGGCGGACCAGCTTGGCCGGGAACCGCAGCAGCGAGGCGTCGGAGGTGACGAACACCAGCGACTCGGCCCCGTCGGCGAGCCACGTCGCCTGGAGCACCTCGTCGCCGTCCTTGAGCGTGATCACCTCGAACTCGTCCGACCGCACCGGCCACTCGGGCGAGCACACCTTCACGACGCCGAGCCGGGTGCCCAGCGCCAGCCCCGGGGAGCCCTCACCGGCCAGCGGCGACAGGCCGATCACCTTCTCGCCCTTGTCCAGCGGGATCAGCTCGGACACCGACATACCACCGCGCACCGACACCGTGCCGGACTGCTCGGGCAGCACCGGCAGCGGCAGCACGTCCACCTTGAACGCCCGGCCCCGGTTGGTCACCAGCAGCACCCGGCCGCGGGCGGTGGAGTGCACCACCGAACGGACCGCGTCGTGCTTGACCCGGCCGGAGCGGCGCCGGCCCTCGGCCGACTCCTCGCTCTCGGCCGCGGTCCGCGCGATCAGCCCGGTCACCGACAGGATCACCTGGCACGGGTCGTCGGCCACCTCGAGCGGGCCGGCCGGCACCGACGCGGCCAGCACCTCCTTGAGGTCGCCGTCGATCAGCGTGGTCCGCCGGGGGCCACCGAACTCGGACGCCACCTCGGCCAGCTCGTCGGAGACGACACCCTTGAGCACCGCGTCGTCGTCGAGGATCCGGCTCAGCTCGGCGATCTCGCCGCGCAGCCGCTCCTGCTCGGTCTCCAGGTCGATCCGGTCGAACCGGGTCAGCCGCCGCAGCGGGGTGTCCAGGATGTACGTCGCCTGGATGTCGCTCAGCCCGAACTCGCTCATCAGCGACGCCTTGGCCGCGGCCGCGTCGTCGCTGGCCCGGATGATGGCGACCACCCGGTCGATGTCGATCAGCGCGATCAGCAGGCCGTCGACCAGGTGCAGCCGGTCCTGCCGCTTGGTCCGCCGATGTTGGGTCCGCCGGGTGACCACGTCGTACCGATGCTTGAGGAAGACCTCCAGCAGTTCCTTGAGCCCGAGCGTCCGCGGCTGCCCGTCCACCAGCACCAGGTTGTTGATGCCGAACGAGCTCTCCAGCGGGGTGAGCCGGTAGAGGTCGGCGAGCAGCGCCTGCGGGTTGACGCCGACCTTGCACTCGATCACCAGGCGGGTGCCGTGCTCGCGGTCGGTCAGGTCCTTCACGTCGGCGATCCCCTGCAGCCGCGCGGCCTGACGCTGGCCCTTCCGCGGCCCGGAGACGATCAGCTTGCCCTTCACCTCGTCGGTGATCGCCTCGATGATCTTCTCGGTGCCCACCCCGTACGGCAGCTCGGTGACCGTGACGGCCTGCCGCCCACGCCCGCCCTCCAGCGGCCCGGTAACGGCCCGCGCCCGCATCCGGACCACACCGCGCCCGGTCTCGTACGCCCGCCGAACCTCGTCGAGCCCGAGCAGCTGCCCGCCGGTCGGCAGATCGGGCCCCGGCACGATCCGCATGATCTCGTCGAGATCCGCCTCGGGCCGCGTGATCAGATGACGCGCCGCCGCGACCACCTCACCCAGGTTGTGCGGAATCATGTTCGTGGCCATCCCGACCGCGATCCCCGACGTGCCGTTGACCAGCAGGTTCGGGAACGCCGCGGGCAACACCTTGGGCTCCAGCTCGGAGCCGTCGTAGTTGGGCTTGAAGTCGACCGTGCCCTCGCCCAGCTCCCCGACCAGCAACATCGCCTCACGCGACATCCGCGATTCGGTGTAGCGTTCGGCGGCCGGGCCATCGTCTGGGCTCCCGAAGTTACCGTGCCCGTCGATCAGGGGCGCGTTCAGGGAGAAGTCCTGGGCCAGGCGGACCATGGCGTCGTAGATGGCCAGGTTGCCGTGGGGGTGGTAGCGGCCCATCACGTCGCCGACGACGCGGGCCGACTTCACGTACGGGCGGTCGGGGCGGTGGCCCTGTTCGGTCATCGACCAGAGGATGCGCCGGTGGACCGGCTTGAGGCCGTCGCGCGCGTCGGGCAGGGCGCGCGAGTGGATGACCGAGTAGGCGTACTCCAGGTAGGAGTCTTCCACCTCGGTGGTGACGGAGTTGTCGATGACGTGGGCGCCTGCCTGGTCGAAGGCCGACAGGTCCACCCGCTGCGACTCGTTCTTGCGGCGTGCCATGAACCTTGCCCCCTCAGGCGTCGATCGTCTCCTGGTCGATCCGGCCGGCGGCCTCGATCAACCAGTTCTTGCGCGGTTCCACCCGCTCGCCCATCAGCAGTTCGAGCGTGGCCTCGGCCTGCTCGGCGTCGTTCAGCGTGATCCGCCGGACGGTCCGGGTGGCCGGGTTCATCGTGGTGTCCCACAGCTCGTCGGCGTCCATCTCGCCCAGGCCCTTGAACCGGGGCACCGGCTTCTGCACCTGCTTGCCGGATTTCTCCAGGCGGGTGACGGTCGACTCCATCTCCTGCTGGGTGTACGTGTAGAGCGTCTCGCTGTTGCGGCCCTTGGTGACCACCTTGTGCAGTGGCGGCATGGCGGCGAAGAGCCGGCCCTGCTCGACGACCGGCCGCATGTACTTGGCGAAGAGCGTGATCAGCAGGGTGCGGATGTGTGACCCGTCGACATCGGCGTCGGCCATGATCATGACCCGGCCGTAGCGCATCGCGGGCAGGTCGAACGTGCGGCCCGAGCCGGCGCCGAGCACCTGCACGATGGCCGAGCACTCCTGGTTGTCGAGGACCTGCTGGAGGCTGGCCTTCTGGACGTTCAGGATCTTGCCGCGGATCGGCAGCAGCGCCTGGTATTCGGAGCTGCGCGCCATCCGGGCCGTGCCCAGCGCGCTGTCGCCCTCGACGATGTAGAGCTCGCTGCGGGCGATGCCGGTGCTGCGGCAGTCGACCAGCTTGGGCGGCATCGACGCGCCCTCGAGGGCGGTCTTGCGGCGGGCCGCGTCCTTCTGCTGTTTCTGGGTCAGCCGGACCCGGGCGGCGTCGACCACCTTCTGCAGCACGGTCCGCGCCTCGGACTTGGTGCGCCGGCCGTCGACGTACTCCTTCAGGTGTTGTTCGACCAGGCCCTGGAGCACCCGGGTGAGGCCGGCGGTGGACAGCTCGTCCTTGGTCTGCGAGGTGAACTGGGGCTCGGGCACCCGGACGTGGATGACCGCGGTCATGCCCTCGAGGTAGTCGTCGAGGACCGGCGCCTCTTCCTTGGGCTTGAGCAGGCCGCGGGTGTTGCGGACGGCGTCGGAGAGGGCGCGGACCAGCGCGCGCTCGAAGCCCTTGCGGTGGGTGCCGCCGTGCACGTTGTGGATCGTGTTGGTGAAGCACTCGACGGTACGGTCGTAGCCCGTACCCCAGCGGAAGGCGATCTCGATCTCGGCCCGCCGGACCACGTTGGACTGCATCACGCCGTTCTCGTCGGCGGCGTTCTCCTTGTAGGTCCCCTCGCCGGTCACGACCAGGATCTGGGACACCGGCTTGTCGGCCGGCGGGCTCAGGAACTCGACCATGTCGGTGAGGCCGTGGGGGAAGTGGAACGTCTCGGTGACCGGTTCCTCGGCGGTGTCGTCGCGCAGCGTGTAGGCCACGCCGGGCACCAGGAACGCGGTGTTGCGCAGCTTGGCCCGGACCACGTCGACGTCGAGCCGCGCGCCGGTCTCGAAGAACCGGGCGTCGTACCAGTATCTGATCGAGGTTCCGCCGGCCTCGCCGCGCTTCATCTTGCGCACCACCCGCAGCCCCGACTCGGGGGTGAAGCGGGCCTTGGGGCCGTCGCCGTCGAAGACGCCGGGCACCCCGCGCTGGAAGGAGAGCGCGTGGACCTTGCCGTCGCGTTTGACCGTGACGTCGAAGCGCAGCGAGAGGGCGTTCACGGCCGAGGCGCCGACGCCGTGCAGGCCGCCGGAGGTCTTGTAGCCCGAGCCGCCGAACTTGCCGCCGGCGTGCAGCCGGGTCAGCACCAGCTCGACGCCGTTGAGGCCGCTCTTGGTGTTGATCGCCGTCGGGATGCCCCGGCCGTCGTCGTCGATCTGCACCGAGCCGTCGGCGTGCAGCCAGACCGCGACGTTGGTGGCGTGGCCGCCGACGCCCTCGTCGGTGCAGTTGTCGATGATCTCGTTGGCCAGGTGGTTGACACCGCGGCTGTCGGTCGAGCCGATGTACATGCCCGGGCGCTTGCGGACAGCGTCGAGGCCCTCGAGATGCGTGAGGTCGTCGGCGCCGTACAAGATCTCGGGTTGCGCGGTCACGGTGTGTTACTCCCCGCTCGGCTGGTTCGCTATCAGGTCGCGGCGAGCCTACCGGGGCGGGCTGACGAGTTCGCGCCGACGAGCCGGATGGGGAACCGCACGTCGCCTGACAAACGGGACAAAGGTCACGGCTGGTGAGCTAGAACACACGTTCGAGCGTCCAGCGGGAGGGCCCGGAAGAGATCGACCGGGCGGGCGCGGCCGGTCAGCACGGCCGGCGGCAACTCCTGGTAGGCGACCGCGGCGTGCGAGTAGGACTGGGTCTGGCCGTCCACCACCACGGTGTCGTGCGGCGCGTACGCCTGGAGCCGGGCCGCCGTGGTGACCACGCTCCCGCTGACCATGCCGAAGCCGCCGTCCTGGGCCGCGGCCACGTCGACCATGACCTCGCCGGTGGCGACACCGGCCCGCGTGCTGATCTCGTGCCGGCCGGCCAGGCGTACACCCGAAAGCGCCTCCTGAATCGCCAAGCCGCAGCCGACCGCCGCCGCGGCGCCCCCCTCCGGACGCCGCGACGACAGGCCGAACACCGCCATCACGGCGTCGCCGACGTACTTCTCGACGATCCCGCCGTGCTCGCGGACCACCGCCGACACCTGGGCGAAGTAGTCCATCTGCAGCGCCCGGACATCCGCGCAGTCGAGCTCGTCGACCAGCGTCGTGAATCCGACGATGTCGACGAACAGGACGGACACGGTCTGCCGGCGTACGCCTGCCATGACGGCCATCTCCCACGCTCCCTGGATCGGCGCTGGTGAGACTGAAGATTCGCAGGAAGCCCCAGGGTCCCGGATCGGCAGAACTACTTAGATGCTCGTGATACACAAACCGGCGGTAATTTTTGTGACGCAGATCAGCCTGAACCGACGAGTAGGTGGTAGGGGGATCCGGTTTAGGCTCCCGTGCATGACCAGCGAACCGGACGACACGCCCCTTGTCGGGCGCGCCGAGACGCTGGACGAGATCTGTCGTGACCTGGCCGATGTCGGTCCGGGCGGCACCGCGGCGGTCTTCGTCACCGGCGAGAGCGGGGTGGGCAAGAGCCGGCTGCTGCGCGAGGTTGCGGCCAAGGCGACCCCGTCCCGCACGGCCGTGCTGACCGGCGCCTGCCTCGACATCGGCGACGCGTCCCCGCTCCACCCGGTGCTGGCCGCGCTGCGCCGGGAAGATCCGGGCTTCGCCACCGAGGGTCCCGACGCCGGCGCCCTGCTCGACCGGGTCTCCCGGGCCCTGCGCGAGGTGGCCGGCGACCGCCGCCTGCTGCTCATCCTCGACGACCTGCAATGGGCCGACCGCAGCACCCGCCAGCTGCTGCTCTACCTGCTGGCCGGGCTGGGCGAGGTCCGGCTGTCGGTGCTGGCCGCGGTGCGCGCCGAGTCGCTCCAGGGCACCCATCCGCTGCGCCGGGTGCTGGCCGAGCTGCGCCGGTTGCGGTCGGTGCGGGTGGTCGATCTCAACCCCTTGGACCGCATGGGTACGCAGGAACTGGTCACCGCGATCGCCGGCGCCGCCGTGCCCGCCGAGGACGCCGACCGGGTGTTCAAGCGCAGCGGCGGCAACCCGTTCGTGGCCGAGGAACTGGCCCGCGACCTGCGCGACGGCCGGGTCGAGCTGTCCGACACGCTCCGCGAGATCTTCCTGGCCCGGGTCGACGAGCTGCCCCGGGCGGCTCACGACGTGGTCCGGGCGGTGGCCGCCGGGGTCGAGCCGGTGCCCCACGAACTGCTCTCCGGCGTGGTGCCGGTGGCCGGCGACGAGCTCATCGACGCGGTCCGGGCCGCCGTGTCCCACCGCATCGTGACCAGCGCCAACGACGGCTACCGGCTCCGCCACCGGCTGGTCGCCGAGATCCTCGAGCGCGAGGTGCTGCCGGTCGAGCGGGCCGGGCTCCACCGGCGGTACGCCGAGGCGCTGTCCGGCGGCGGCGACCACGCCCGCCTCGCCCACCACTGGCAGCGGGCCGGCGAGCCCGAGCGCGCGCTGCCCTCGGTGGTGGCCGCGGCCCGGGCGGCCGAGTCGCTCTACGGCTTCGCCGAGGCCCACCGGCACTGGTCACTGGCCCTCGAGCTGACCGCCGACGACGACGCCGGCCGCACCGAGCTGCTCGGGCACGCCGCCGAGTCGGCCCACCACAACGGCGAACACCAGCGCGCGCTGGCCCGGCTGGAAGAGCTGGCCGCCCGTCCCGACGGACCGGGCGCCTGCGAGATCCACCTGCGCCGGGCCCGCTACCTGGCCGCGGCCGGGCGTTCGGCCACCGCCGAGACCGAGTTCCGGGCGGCGCTGGCGGTCTCCGGCTGCACCCCGGCCGAGAAGGTCACCGCCGCCGCCCACCTGGCCGAGCTGCTGCTCCACCTGGGCCGTTATGCCGACGCCGGGGCGCGGGCGCGCGAGGCGCTCGAGCTGGCCGAGCAGGTCGAGGGGTCCACCGCCGATCGGGTCCGCGCGTCGGCCGCGCTCGGCTTCAGCCAGGCGTTCCGGGCCGACCCCGACGCCGGCCTGGCCGTGATCCGGCAGGCGGTGGCGATCGCCGAGGAGTCCGGTCACCCCGACGACCTGGGCTGCGCCTATCTCCACCTGGCCGAGCTGCTCACCGGCCCGCTGAACTCGCTGGAAGAGGGCGTGCTGGTCGCCCGGCGCGGCGCGCAGCGGCTGGCCGACCTGGGCGTCGGCCGCTCCTATCAACTCCGGCTGCTGGCCATCGCGGCCAACGGGCTGTTCCGGGTCGGTCAGTGGGCCGAGGCCGACCGGATGCTCGACGCGGCCATGCGCCGGCGGCCGTCCGGCGCCGACGCGGTCGAGATCCTGCTGGCCCGGTGCCGGTTGTGGGTGGGCTTCGGCGACGTCGAGGCGGCCGAGCGCGACCTCGACGCGGTCGCGACCGTGCTGGCCGGCGGCGGCGCCCGGCACGTGCTGCCGATGCTCACCCTCCGGGCCGGCCGGGCGATGTGGCTGGGCCGGCACGACGAGGCCCGGGCCGCCGTGCAGCGCGGCCTGACCGAGACCCGCTCCGACGACCTGGTCCTGCTCGGGGTGCTGGCCTGGCACGGCCTGCGCGCCGAGGCCGAGGCCCACTGCGGCGGCGAGATGCCGGTCGACCACGGCGCCATCCGCCGGCTGACCGTGGTCGTCGACCGCATGGCCAAGGGCGTCGACAAGGCCGCGCCGCCGGTCCGCGCGGTGATCGACGGCTACCTCGACCTCTGCGCGGCCGAGCTGAGCCGCATCCACGACCAGCACGACCCGGCCGTGTGGGGGCGCGCGGCCGCCGTCTGGGACAAGCGCAACCACCCCTATCCCGCGGCCTACTCACGGCTGCGCCAGGCCGAGGCGCTGCTGCACCACCGGCGGCGGGCCGCCGCCACGGCCGCGTTGCGCGCGGCGTGGACCACCACCCAGTCGATGGGCGCCAAGCCGCTCGGGGCCGAGGTCGCCGCGGTGGCCGGCCGGGCCCGCATCCCGCTGGCCGACGACCCGGAGACCCCGGCCCCGGCCGCCCCTGAGCCGCCCGGCGACAAGTTGTCCGCGCTCACCGGTCGTGAGCGTGAGGTGCTCAGCGCGGTCGCCGAGGGCCTCACCAACCGCGAGATCGGCCAGCGGCTGTTCATCAGCGAACGCACGGTCGGCGTCCACGTCGGCCACATCTTCGACAAGTTGCAGGTACGCACCCGGGTCCAGGCCAGCCGGGTGTTCCTCGAGAACCGCGCGGCCTGACCCGGATATAGGTAGTTCTACCGATCCCTGCGTACGTACCCGGTGGAAGGCTTCGAGCCACGGGGGAGCACCGACCGGCGTCTTGCCGACGCCGGTCGGTGCTGGGGGGCCTTACTTCTTTGGAGGATCCGATGACCGAGTCGGTCTGGGGACCTGCGCATCAGGACATGTGCGCCCTGCTGACACGTCATCCCGAGGACGTGCCCGCGGTGGTCGACCAGCTCACCAAGCTGCAGGACGTCCTGGAGCGGGTCCCGCCGCTGCTGAACAGCAACCCGCTGGCCGATTTCAACCGGCTCTACCTGCGCATCACGAGCAGCGTGCTGGAACGGCTCTACGAGGGAAGCTTCGAGGATCCACAGTTCCTGTCCCGGCTCGACGTCGAGTTCGCGGCCCGCTACTTCGACGCGCTGCGCAGCTTCAGCTTCGGCAACACCGTCTGCCCCAAGGTGTGGCACATCCTGTTCGCACGGATCGCCGGGCCCGACTCCCGCCCGCTGCCGTCGGCCGCCGCCGGTGTCAACGCGCACATCAACTTCGACCTGGCCTTCGCGCTGGTCACCACCTTCGACCACATCGGTTCCGACCCGGTCGACGAGAGCGCGCAACACCGCGACTACCTGCAGATCAACGACATCTTCGCCGAGGCCATCCCCGAGCTGCGCCGCGGCTACCTGGAGAAGTGGCAGCTCCTGCTCGACACCATGAACGGCGACCTCGACGACTGGTGGCAGGGCGAGGTGGTGGAATACACCCGCAACGTCGCCTGGCGCAACGCGCAGAAGCTCTGGGCCTGCCGGCACGACCTGGGCGCGACGGCCAGGGAGCGCGAGCGGCTCGACGACACCGCGGCGTCGCTGGGCAAGCTGCTGCTCTCGCCGCTCGGCGCGTTCCTGCAGTAGGACGCCGACCTGGGAGGCCGGTCCGCGGCAACGGCCCAGCCTCCCAGTCGGTCACCCCACCCAGTGGTAGCCCCGCCCGCCATCCGAGCCCCAAACACCGCCCCGACCCACCACCGCCCACAACGGTGGTAGCTCAGGGCGGCATCCGAGCCCCAAACGCCGCGCTGAGCTACCACCGTTGGGAACGGTGGTAGCTCAGGGGGCTAGCCGATGGCCACCAGCCGCGCCGTGGTGGCCGAACCGTCCTTGGCGCCGGCCACGCCGACCGTGCCGCCGTTCTTGATCGCGCTCGCGTCGGCCTTCGCGCGGTCCTGGACGACCCGCAGGTCGGAGGCCACGGTCCAGGTCAGCGTGAAGCCGTCGGTCGACTTGACGGTCAGGGTCTTGCCGTCGGTGGCGGTGACCGTGCCGCGCTGCACCACGACGGTCTTCACGCCGTCCTTGCCCTGCACCGTCATCTCGCCGTGCAGGGTGTTCTTGCGCAGGAACTTGCGGGCGGCGACCCGGCGCTCCTGGCGCTTCGCCTTGCGGTCCGGCGCCGCCGCCGACGAGGACGGCGACGGGTCGGGCGCGAGCTCGGTCTGGTAGCCGACGGCCTCGAGGGCGGCGACCTCGTCACCCAGTGAGGCGTCGAGGGAGTCCGCGACCGCGGCGGGAGCGGCGCTCGGGGCCGGCCCGGCGGCACAGGCAGACAGGCCGAGCACGGCGGCGAGCCCGAGCGCGGTCGCGGTCAGCGCCGCGCGGCGGCGGTGATGCGTGGGTGTGCTCAGAGCAAAGCGGGTGCGAGTCATGCCGACAACTCTCCGCCCGGACGGCGAAGGCCGGGTCAGGGCAATGTTCGGGTTCCGTAAGGGAGCTGCGGGAGGGTCACGGTGAACTGGGCGCCGCCCTCGGGGGCGTGACCCGCGGTGATCGTGCCGCCCAGGCGTCCGACCAGCCGCGAGGCCAGGGCCAGCCCGAGGCCGCTGCCGACCTTGCGGATCCCCCGGTAGCGCTGGTGCAGGGCGCCGCGCTGGAAGGCCACCGCGAGGTCCTCGTCGGTGAAGCCGGGACCGCCGTCGCGCACCTCGATGACGCCGCCGGCCGGAGTGGCCCGCACGGCCAGGATCAGCGGGGCGCCCTGGGGCACGGCGCGCAGCGCGTTCTCGCACAGGCCGTCGACCACCTGGCGGATGCGGCCCGGGTCGGTGCTCACCAGCACGGGGTGGGCGGGCAGTTCGGTGCGCAGGGCGGGGCCGTCGGGGAGGCAGCGCGGCGCCCACGCCTCGCCGGCCGTACGGATCAGGTCGGTCAGGTCCACCTCGACGATGTCCAGCGGGAGGTCGGCCGCCTCCAGGCGGGACAGCACGAGCAGGTCGGAGATCAGGCGGTCCAGGCGGTCGGCCTCGGCGAGCATGGTCGCGCCGGCCTTGGGGGCGCCGTCCGCGCCGACGACACCGTCGGCGAGCGCTTCGGCGTACCCGCGGATGGTGGAAAGGGGTGTTCGAAGCTCGTGCGAGACGCTGAGCAGGAAGTCGCGCTCGCGGCCCTCGCTGATCTGGAGCGCGCTGGCCAGCCGGTTGAACGCCGTGGCCAGCTCGGCGGCCTCGGCCGGGCCCTCGGTGACCAGGCGGACCGAGCGGTCGCCGGCCGAGAGGTGACCGGCGGCGACGGCGGCGCGGCGGATCGGGCGGACGGTCAGCCGGGCCAGCAGCGCGCCCGCCAGCAGGCCACCGAGCAGGCCGGCGGCGAGCGGGAACCACACCGCGCCGAGCAGGCCGCCGGCGACGCCCGAGGCGACCGGCTTGGTGAGGATGACGCCGCTGCTCTGGCCGGTGATCGGGCGGCCGACGATGAACACGGCCCGGCCGCCGACCCGGCCGCGGGTGTCGACCTCGTCGCCCTCGGACACGAGCTGGACGATCCGTTGGGGCAGGCCGGGCGTGTCGACGACGCCGCGCCGGATCAGGTAGACCGAGATGCCGTCGCGGCGCAGGTCGCGCACGATGCGCTCGCGGGCGGCCGGGCGGACCGGGAGCAGCTCGACGGCCAGGCCGGCCCGCTCGTTCAGCTCGGCGCGGGCCTGCCGGTTCACCGCGTTGACGGCCAGGGGCACGGCGACCAGCGCGGTGATGATCACGGCGATCACCGCGGTCGCGGCCGTGACCAGCACGACCCGGGCGGTGAGCGTGCGGAAGACGTTAAACATCGGCGGTGTAGCCGACCCCGCGTACGGTGCGGATCAGCCCGGCCGCCCCGCCCAGCTTGGCCCGCACCTGGGCGACGTGCACGTCCACGGTCCGGGTGCCGGCGTGCGACGCGTAGCCCCACACCGAGGCCAGTAGCTCCTCCCGGGTGAACACCCGGCCGGGCCGCCCGAGCAGGTGCCCGAGCAGGTCGAACTCGGTCGGGGTGAGGGACAGCGGCGCGCCTTCGACGGTGACGAGACGCCGGCCGGGGTCGAGGGTGAGCGGGCCGAGCGTGCGTACCCGCTCGCCCTGGTCCGGACCGGCCGCGCGCCGCAGCAGCGCCTTGACCCGGGCGACCAGCTCGCGCGGGCTGAACGGCTTGGTCACGTAGTCGTCGGCGCCCAGCTCGAGCCCGAGGATCCGATCGACCTCGTCGTCGCGGGCGGTGAGGAAGATGACCGGCGTCCAGTCGCCGTCGGCCCGCATCCGCCGGCAGATCTCGGTGCCCTCCAGCCCGGGCAGCGCGATGTCGAGGATGGCCGCGACCGGGCGCACCCGGCGGGCGGCGGCCAGCCCGGCCGTGCCGTCGTGCTCGACGTGCACGCCGAAGCCCTCCCGGGCCAGGTAGAGCCGGACCAGGTCGGCGATCGGCCGCTCGTCCTCGACGACCAGCACGAGCCCCTTTTCCGTCACGGCACCTATCTTGCCGGTTCTCCGTGTTCGGGCGTTGTAAGAGATGCGCGCAGCGTGAGGTACCGCTGCTCGGGGACGCTGGTGGTGAGCGCGGCGGCCCGCACGTAGGCGTCGTGGGCGCCGGCCCGGTCGCCGGCCCGTTCCAGCAGGTGGGCCCGCACCGCGTCGACCCGGTGGTTGCCCGACAGCCGCTCGTCGCCGTCGACCGAGCCGAGGACCGCCAGCCCGGCCAGCGGCCCGCGCGCCCAGCCCATCGCGACCGCCTTGTTCAGCGTGACGATCGGTCCCGGGGCGAGCCGCTCGATCACTTCGTAGAGGGCGAGGATCTGGGGCCAGTCGGTGTCGTCCGCGGTCGCCGCCTCGTCGTGCAGGGCGGCGATCGCGGCCTGGAGCTGATAGGGCCCCACCGGCCCTTTGCCCAGGCAGGCCGAGACCAGCGCCACCCCCTCGGCGATCTGCGCCGCGTCCCACACCGAACGGTTCTGCTCGTGCAGCGGCACCAGCGCGCCCTGGGCGTCGGTTCGCGCGTCCCGCCGCGCGTCGGTGAGCAGCATCAACGCGAGCAGCCCGCCGGTCTCCACGTCGTCCGGGGTCAGCGAGCGCAACATCCGGGTGATCCGGATCGCCTCCACGGTCAGGTCGTCCCGCTTGAGGTCGGGCCCGCCGCTGGTCGTGTAGCCCTCGTTGAACACCAGGTAGAGCGTCTGCCGCACGACCCGCAGCCGCTCGGCGCGCTCGCCGGCCGGCGGCATCTCGAACCCCAGCCCGCTCTTCCTGATCGTGGCCTTGGCCCGGCTGATCCGCTGGGCCATCGTCGCCTCGGGCACCAGGAACGCCTTGGCGATCTCGGCCGTGCTGAGACCACCGACCGCCCGCAGGGTCAGCGCCAGCTGCGAGGGCGGCGACAGCGACGGGTGGCAGCAGAGGAACAGCAGCGTGAGCGTGTCATCCGTGGCGCTGACCTGGTCACCGGGAGCCGGCGGCGGCTGCAGCAGGAACTCGTTCTCCTCCCGCTTGCGCCGGGCCGACTCGCTGCGGAACTCGTCGACCAGCCGGCGCCCGGCCACCGCGAGCAGCCACGACCGCGGGTTGCCGGGCATCCCCTCGACCGGCCACTGGGTGGCCGCGGCGAGCAGCGCCTCCTGCATCGCGTCCTCGGCCGCGTCGAACTGCCCGTACCGCCGGGCCAGCGCACCCAGGACCTGGGGCGCCAGCTCGCGCAGCGTCGTTTCGATCTCCACGCGCTCAGACCTCGGGCGGCCCCGCCGGGACCTCACGCAGCTCGACCCGCTGCGCCCACGGCAGGATCTTCGACGCCAGCTCGATCGCGCGGGCCTCGTCCTTGACGTCCCAGATCCAGAACCCGGCGAGCGACTCCTTGGCCTCGGCGAACGGCCCGTCGGTGACCACCACCTGCCCGTCGCTCAGGCTCAGTGTCTTGGCCGTGGTGGGGTCGGCGAGCCCTTCGGCGAAGACCCACTCACCGGAGGCGTTGACCTCCTGGTTGAAGCTCTCCATGAACTGGATCATGTCGCGCACCCACTGGGTGTCGTGATCCTCCATCATCGTCGAGCTGTCACCGAACATCATCAGCATGTACTTCATCGCAGTCCCTTCGTTGTTCCGTCACCCGTGGTCGGAGCGGGCGGGGTGGTCTCGACATCGCGCCGACAAGAATTCGGGACCGAAATTCAAGAACCAGTTCAAGATCTGGATTTTCCCACGTCCGTCGTGGTCCAGACCGCATGCTCCCGCGGGCTCCAGGTCCGTGCCTGGTTCCGCGGCTGAAGCCGCAGATCAAACCAGATCAAACCCGAACGTTCTTTCTCTCCAAGCCGGGCGCACATGCCGGACGCGGAGCATGAGACTCGCTCTACGGGTGGCGGGAGACCGGGATGTCGGCCCAGACGACCTTGCCGTTGTCCTGGTGGTGGGTTCCCCACTCGCGGGTCAGCGCGGCGACCAGGAGCAGCCCGCGGCCGCCGATGCGGCGCGGGTCGGGGCCGAAGACGCGCGGCAGCTCGGGGCTGCTGTCGGCCACCTCGATGCGGACCGCGTCGTGGTGGCGGCGCATGGTCAGCCGGCCGCCGTCGCCGGTGTGCTGCACGACGTTCTCGACCAGTTCGGTGATCACCAGCAGGGCGTCGTCGACCAGGTCGGAGCTGTGCCACTGACCGAGGACGAGCCGTGCTTCGCTCCGGAGGGACGCACAGTCGGCACTGTGCGCGAAGGTCAACCGGAGCGGATCCATGCCCAATCAGTACCCGTTCCGGCCGGAGCTACGCCGACACCGCCTTGACGACCGTGATGGCGATGTCGTCCTCGGCGTCGCCGGAGAAGGATTCGAGCAGGTGGTCGCAGAGCTGCTCGGCGTCCAGGTGCTGCCGGTCGGTCAGCGCGACGGCCAGGTGGCGCAGCCGTTCGTCCAGGTCGGCGCGGCGCCGTTCGATGAGCCCGTCGGTGTAGAAGACGACCGCCGCGCCCGGTTCCAGGGCGATCGTGTGGTCGGTGCGTGCGACGCCCGCGCGTACCCCCAGAAGGGTTTCCCCCGGCGTCTCCAGCAGCCGGACGCTCCCGTCGGGACCCAGCAGGGCCGGCGGCGGGTGGCCGGCGTTCGACCAGCGCAGGGTCCGCACGCCCGCACCGACCTCGATCTGCGCGAGCACGACGCTGGCGAACGCGTGGACCGGCAGCCCGGCCATGGCCGCGCCGAGGTCGGTGAGGATCCGGGACGGCGGCGTACGCACGGTGAAGGCGATCCCGCGCAGCACGTTGCGGATCTGGGCCATCGCCACCGCGGCCGACCGATCGTGGCCGGAGACGTCGCCGACGGCCACGGTGAGCGTGCCGTCGGGCAGCTGGAAGGCGTCGTACCAGTCGCCGCCGATGTGCGCCTGGGCGATCGACGACAGGTAGCGCACGGCGACCTGGGTGTGGTCGGGCTGCGCGGGCTGGGTGAGCAGGCTCTGCTGGAGCGCCTCGGACATCGCCCGCTCCATCGAGACCAGCAGCCGGTCGGTGTGCCGGGCCCGGATCCGGCCCAGCGCCTGGGTCAGTGTCCGGCCGAGCAGCCGGATGAAGCCCAGGTAGGCGTCGTCCATGGTCAGGTGGGGGCTGAGCCGGGCGATCAGCACGCTGTCGTCGTCGCCGGCGGCCGGGTCGGCCAGCCGGAAGTGCACGCTGGCGCCGGTGTCGTCGGGCAGGACGGTGAGCATGTCGGGCGGCGCGGTCAGCGGTTCGAAGGTGGTGGCCGGCTCGTCGGAGGCCGGGACCATCAGCACGACCGAGGCGAGATCACTCTCGGCCGAGCGGAGCACCGGCAGGGCTCGGTCGATCAGGTCGGCCCGGCGCTCGGCCCCGGCCAGGGCGTCGCCGAGCCGGCGCAGCAGGTGCAGCCGGCGTGTGCCGATCACCTGGGCGGTGGTCTCGGCGGCGATGTCCATGACCCCTTCGACCTGCCCGGCCGGGCTGGTCACGGCCGAGTAGGAGAAGGTGAAGTAGGTCTCCTCGAGGAAGCCCTGCCGGTTCATGAGCAGCCGCAGGTTCTCGACCCAGGTGCCGTCGCCGCCCTTGGCCGCCGCCTCCAGCATCGGCCCGATGGTCTCCCAGATCTCCGGGAAGACGCCGCGCGCCGGGGTGCCGAGGGCGGCCGGGTGCTTGTCCGCGATCATCGGCGCGTACGCCTCGTTGTAGAGCAGCGCGAACTCCGGCCCCCAGAACAGCGCCACCGGGAACCGGGTGTGGAACGTCGTCCGCAGGGTGGTGGTCAGTGTGGGGCTCCACGACTCGACCGGACCCAGCGAGGTGGCCGCCCAATCGGTGCCGGCGTAGAGCTCACGCAGCGCACCGGCCGCACCGAACAGGTCACCCACCCGCTGAATCTAACCCCCGGCCGGGGATGCGGCCTCCGACGGGCCACTCCCGACACTCGGAGAGCGCTTTCCAAGTAGCGAGATGAGCGCCCGTTTTGCCCGCATACACCCGGCCAGGCATTGACAGGGGCGAAACTCACGCGTAACACTGCGGCCACCATGGAGAGCGCTTTCCCCGAGCGCTGAGAAGGAGTCCCCATGCATCCCCGCCGCCGGAAATTCCTCGAGCGAAGCATCGTCCTCACCGTTCTCGCCGCCTGGCTGGCCGTCCCCACGGCCGCCCGGGCCGCCGATCCCCTCATCTCCCAGGGCAAGCCCGCCACCGCCTCGTCGGCCGAGGGCAACGACGTCGTCGCGGCCAACGCCGTCGACGGCAACACCGCGACCCGATGGTCGAGCCAGTTCAGCGATCCCCAGTGGCTCCAGGTCGACCTCGGCGCCACCGCGACGATTTCCCAGGTCGTGCTGCGCTGGGAGACCGCGTACGGCAGCGCGTACCAGATCCAGACCTCGGCCAACGGCACCGCCTGGACCACCATCTCCACCCAGACCGGCCGCACCGGCGGCACCGACACCCTCAACGTCACCGGCAGCGGCCGCTACGTGCGCATGAACGGCACCGCCCGCGGCACCGGCTACGGCTACTCGCTGTGGGAGTTCGAGGTCTACGGCTCGACCGGCGGCACCACGCCGACGCCGGATCCGGAGCCCGGCTGGACCAACGTCTGGCAGGACACCTTCGACGGGCCGGCCGGCACCAGCCCGGCCGCGGCGAACTGGCTGATGCGCACCGGCACGCAGTACCCGGGCGGCGCCGCGAACTGGGGCACCGGCTCGGTCGAGACGGCCAGCAACGCCACCGCCAACGTGTCGCTCGACGGCGGGGGCAAGCTGAACATCACCGCACTGCGGGACGGCGCCGGCCGGTGGACGTCCGGCCGCCTCGAGACCCAGCGCACCGACTTCACCCCGCAGCGCGGCGAGATGATCAAGTTCGCGGCGGTGCTCAAGCAGCCGAACGTCGGCAACGGGCTCGGCTACTGGCCGGGGTTCCGGGCGACCGGCGCGGCGTACCGCGGCAACTTCAACAACTGGCCGGGCGTCGGCGAGACCGACATCATGGTCGACGTCAACGGCCGCGGTCAGCTGGCCCAGACGTTGCACTGCGGCACCGCCCCGGACGGACCCTGCGCCGAGTACAACGGCCGGTCCAGCGGGCTGGCCTCGTGCACCGGCTGCGCCACCGGCTATCACGAGTTCGCCCAGGTGATCGACCGCACCAAGACCGACGAGGAGGTCCGGTTCTCCCTGGACGGGCGGCAGACCTGGGTGGTCCGCGAGTCGCAGGTCGGCGTGACCGCGTGGGCGGCGGCCGTGCAGCACGGCTTCTACCTGCGGCTCGACCTGGCCATCGGCGGCTCGCTGCCGAACGCGATCGCCGGGCGCACCACCCCGACGGCCGAGACGACCAGCGGCGGCGTGCTCAGCGTCGACTCGGTGACGGTCAGCCGGGCGACCGGGACGACACCGGCCGCGATGACCGACCCGGCGACGCCGGCCGGGCCGAGCACGGTCCGGGTCACCGGCTCGCAGGGCACCTGGCAGCTCCAGGTCAACGGCGCGCCCTACGAGATCAAGGGCATCACGTACGGTCCGCCGCAGGCGGCCGCCGACGGCTACACGCGCGACCTGAAGAACATGGGCGTCAACACGATCCGCACCTGGGGCGTGGACGACGCGAACACGCCGGCGCTGCTCGACCGGGCGGCCCAGCAGGGCATCAAGGTGATCGTCGGGCACTGGCTCAACCAGGGCGCCGACTACGTCAACGACACCGCGTACAAGAACGCCGCCAAGACCGAGATCGTCAACCGGGTCAACGCGCTGAAGAACCGCCAGGGCGTGCTGATGTGGGACGTCGGCAACGAGGTCATCCTGACCATGCAGGACCACGGGCTCGCGGCCGACGTGGTCGAGGCGCGGCGGGTGGCGTACGCCCGGTTCGTCAACGAGGTCGCGGTGGCCATCCACGCCGCCGACCCGAACCACCCGGTCACCTCGACCGACGCGTACACCCAGGCCTGGACCTACTACAAGCAGTACTCCCCCGCGCTCGACCTGCTCGCGGTGAACTCGTACGGCGCGGCCGACACGATCAAGCGGGACTGGATCGCCGGCGGCTACACCAAGCCGTACGTGCTCACCGAAGGCGGCCCGGACGGCGAGTGGGAGGTGCCCAACGACGCCAACGGGGTGCCGACCGAGCCGACCGACCTGCAGAAGCGGCAGGGCTACACGGACAGCTGGAACGCGATCAAGGGGCACCCGGGCGTGGCGCTGGGCGCGACCGAGTTCCACTACGGGCTGGAGAACGACTTCGGCGGCGTGTGGCTGAACACCACCACCGGCGGCTGGCGGCGGCTCGGCTACCACGCGCTCCGGCAGGCGTACGCCGGGCAGGCCGCGCCCAACACCCCGCCGGAGATCACCGCGATGTCGGTCAGCTCACCCACCGCGGTCCCGGCCGGCGGCACCTTCACCGTCGGTGTCACCGCCGGCGATCCGCAGGGTGACCTGATCCGCTACAACCTGATGGCCGGCGACAAGCACATCACCGGCAGCACCGGCCTGAAGAACCTGTCGTTCACCCAGAACGGCAACAGCTTCACGGTACGGGCGCCCGAGCAGCTGGGCGTCTGGAAGGTGTACGTGTACGCGTTCGACGGCCAGGGCAACGTCGGCATCGAGCAGCGGTCGTTCCGGGTCGTCCCGCCGACCGTGCCCGGCGCCAACCTGTCCCGCGGCCGGCCGGCGACCGCGTCGACGTACCAGCCGACCGGCACGAACGGGCCGCAGCTGCCGGCGTACGCGGTGGATGGCGACTACGGGACCCGGTGGGCGTCGGAGTGGCTGGACACCGCGTGGTTCCAGGTCGACCTGGGCTCGGTGCAGTCGTTCAACCACGTGCAGCTGGCGTGGGAGGCGGCGTACGCGAGCTCGTACCAGATCCAGACCTCGGCCGACGGCAACAGCTGGACCAACGTCTACTCGACGACCAGCGGCGACGGCGGATTCGACTCGCTCAACATCACCGGCTCCGGGCGGTACGTCCGGGTCAACGGCACCACCCGGGCGACCGGCTTCGGCTACTCGCTCTGGGAAATGGGTGTGTATCGCAGCTAGCCGAACGGTAGAAGGGAGGCGTGCGCTTCGTATATTGCGACGAGTCGGGGTACGAGGGCGAAAAGCTCATCGACTCCACGAAGCCGCTGTTCGCGCACGCCTCCGTTCTCATGTCCCACGCCGACGCGGCCGCCCTGCTGGCTTCGCTCCGCTCCCGGGTGAAGTCCCCGGCGACCTCCTACCGGGCCGGTCACCTGCTGCGCGAGAAGCACCGGCCGACGCTGCGCTGGTTCCTCTCGCCCGACGGCCCCGTGGCCGGCCTCGGCAGCGTCTTCCTGCTGGACAAGGCCCACTGGGTGGCCACCCGCACCGCCTCACTGCTGGACATTCCGGTGGAGTCGCTGGACCACTCGCCCTACGTGCTGGCCGCCGCCAACGACATGCTGCGCGGCAAGGACCAGCCCGGGGTGGTCGACGAGTTCTTCCGGGTATCCGGCCTGGATGATGCCGGCCGCGAGCGGGCCGAGCTGTTCCGCGAGTGGCTGGCCACCGACCGGGTGGCCAACTCGGTCCTCGACCCGCTGATGCCCGCACTGATCTCGGCCGTGAAGCGCTGGGGCCCGGCCACCGTCGTGCACGACCGCCAGATCATGTTGCCCGAGCGCCGGGTCGAGCTGATCCGCGAGCAGTGCGACGGGCTGATGACCGGTCTGCGGTTCGTGGCCATCGAGGACTGCCCGCAGATCCAGGTGGCCGACATGCTGGCCGGCACGGTCCGCGCCCTGAGCGAACGCCCGGACGACGAGATGTCCGCTCTCGCCGCCCGGTTCGTCGCCGCCGACTCGTTCCTCGCCTGAACCCGCGGGGCCGATCCCGACCGTGATCGACCGGTTGTCTTGAATGTCAGGGTGTTCTCCGTCCGCCGTGATGACGGCCTGCTGCTGACCGACGACCGTGACGCCATCGACCTGGACCGCGTGCATCGCTGGCTCTCCACCGACGCGTGGTGGGCCCTCGACCGCACCGCGGAACAGACACGCGGCATCGTCGCCGCGTCCCGCCCGTACGGCGTCTACTCCGATACCGGCCAGGTGGCGTTCACCCGCGTGGTGACCGACGGGCTGACGTTCGCGTACCTGGCCGACGTGTTCGTCGACCGGGCCGCCCGCGGCCGTGGCATCGGCACCTGGATGACCCAGCAGGTCTGCGCCCACCTGGACGACCAGCACATCCGCACCATGGTGCTGGCCACGACCGACGCCCACGACGTGTACGCCCGGGCCGGCTTCTCCGACGTCCCGCCCCGCCGCTGGATGTGGCGGACCCAGGTGACCCCGCCGGCGTGAACGCCCCGCCCGGCCGCGACCAAGAACAATGGTGATGACTGTCAACAAGGTCGACGCCGACGTCGGGGTGCTCTTCGAAAGGCACGCCGACGAACTGCACCGCTATCTGGCGCGCCGGGTCGGTGTGGCCGCCGACGACCTGGTCGGGGACACGTTCGTGGCGGCGTTGCGCGGGGGCTTCGACGCGCGGCGGGGCTCGGCGCGGGCGTGGCTCTACGGGATCGCCACCAACCTGGCCAACAACCACGTGCGGCGGCGCGGCCGGGAGGACGCCGCCACGGAACGGCTGACGTTCGCCGACCGCTCCGACAGCCACGAGAGCCGGGTCGTCGACCGGGTGGACGCCCAGATGCGCGCCGCTCAGTTGCGGGTGGCCATCGCCGCCCTGCCCCCGGCCGACCGGGACGTGCTGCTGCTGAGCACCTGGGCCGGGCTCACCAACCAGGAGATCGCCGAGGCGCTGGGGGTGCCGGCCGGGACGGTCCGCTCACGGCTCCATCGGGTACGCCACCACCTGCGCGCCGCCGCACCGACGGTCGCTGTCGAAGGAGAAGCCGCCGATGTGGACTGATGGTGAACTGGATCGGGCGCTCGCTGACCAGCCTCCCGGCCCAGCTTTCTCTTTCGCCGCCCGCTCACGGGCCCTGGAGCGCCTGCAGCGAGAACAAACGCTCGTTCTCTCCCCCCCGATCGAGATCGATATGCCCGCCCCCGCCGGACCGGAGCGAGAAAGAACGTTCGTTCTCGCTCCGGCGGCACCCGCGCCCGTGGCGGTCGTTCTTCCGGGTCGGCCGCGCCGGGCGTGGTGGGCGGCCGCCGCGGCGGTTGTCGTCCTCGCGGGCGCCGCGATCGGGTTCGGCGGCGGCGGGACCCCGGCGGCCAGCGCCGCGGCGGTCGCGCAGCTCGACCGGGCGGCCGCGGCCACCACGGGCGGTCCGACGGCGCCCGGGCAGTACTTCTACACCGAGAAGCACGAGTGGGCGCTGGGCGCGGCACAGACCCGCGGCGGGAAGAGTCTGGCTCAGCTGCAGGAGACCATCCACGAGACCTGGGTCCCGCACGAGCGCTCTCACGAGTGGGTCAAGGTCACCACGGTCACCGGCAAGACACAGTGGCTGGTCGGCGACGACGAACTCGTGCGCCGCGAGGGTGACGGGGGGCTCCGGAGCATTCCGGGACGCACCCGGGAGGCCGGGCCCTGCGGCGACTACCCGAGCGACAACGGCCGGCTTGGCGAGACCACCGAGCGCCCGAGCTGCGACCAGCGTCCGGGCGACTGGTATGAGCCGACGCCACGCTTCCTGGCCGGTCTGCCGACCGATCCGGCCAAGCTCTACAAGCGACTCGAGGACGACAACCTCGGCGGGCGCGCGGACATGCTCCCGATGGCGGCCGGCGTGCTCACCGCCGACGCGCCGGCCTCGGTGCGGGCAAACCTCTTCCGGGCCCTGGAGAGAGTGCCCGGCCTCCACCTCACCTCGGACACCGTGAACCTCGACGGCCGCCACGGCGTCGGGCTGGGCATCACCGAGGACGGCCTGCGGCACGAGATCGTCATCGACCCGGACACCGGCCGGCTCATCGGCCAACGCTTGGTGCTCACCAGGCCCGGAACCGAGATGTGGGCGGGCCTGCCGACCGGCAAGGTCGCCGAGTACACAGCCGTAACCACGAGCGTGGTCGGTGTGGTGCCGCGCTAACCGCAGACGCACTCACGCCACGAAGGAGGGCGTCACCACGAGCGTGGTCGGGGTAGTGCCGCGTTAGCGGCGGGCGCAACCACTCACGCACGTCGCAGGGAGGGTGGCTGCGGAAGCGAAGCGTGCGGCCACCCGGACCGACCTCGGCGGGAGCAGCGGTCTGCACCAGCCACCCCGCTACGACACGAAGCTCTTGATCTGCAAGAAGAGAGGACCTCGGCGGGAGCAGCGGTCTGCACCACTGCCCCCGCCACGACCGGATCCTGATCTTGATCTTGGTTATGGACCTGTCGTCAAATACTGGGTTTCGGCTCCGCGGACGGCTGGGGCGCCCTTGTCGTTGATGATGCGGTTGATGGTTCCTTGGCCGCCCAATGACACCGTGACCATGTTGGTGAATCTGATGCCGGGCTTGACCGGGGCCTCGAAGGCGCGTTCGCCGACCACCGACTGGTCGAGGGTGAAGACGCAGTAGCTGCCCAGCCCCCAGGCCTGGTGGTCGTTGACCGGGTCGGCGACCTTGTAGGCCGCGTAACCCCTGGTGGAGCCGTTCATCCAGGCGACCTGGTTGGGCATCTCGTAGGGCATCTCGTTCTGGTAGAAGTAGGTCCGGCCGCGCTCGCCGTTCCAGACCGTCTGGTACTTCTGGAAGTGCTCGACGAACAGGCCGTACATGGTGACGTCGTCGCCGTTGACGATCAGGCCCTGATCGGCCGTGTTGACGTTCCAGCCGACGCCGTCGCCGTGGTCGGCGCGCCACAGCCACATGTGGTCGCCGATCACGTCGTCGCTGTTGATGACGAGCGTGTTGGTGGCCTTGCCGACGCCGGGGCCGCCGATGCGGAAGAAGACGTCGTGCAGCGAGGTCGGGTTGGCGCTGTGGTCGGTGCTGGAGCCGGGGGCGCCGACCTCCATGAGCGACGGGGACGTGACCGCGCCGGCGTCGAACATGATGCCGGCCACCTTCACGCCGTCGACGTCGGCGATCTTCAGCGGGGTGACGCCGTTGTCGGCGAAGAACGTGGCCAGGCCCAGGCCGAGGATGACCGTGTTGGCCCGGGTCACGTTGATCGTCTGGTTGACGTGGTGGGTGCCGGGGGTGACCAGCAGGTGCTTGCCCTGGGACAGCGCGTTGTTGATGGTCGCCGCGGTCGTGCCGGGCCGGACGATGAAGAAGTCGGCCAGCGAGATCGAGGCGCCCGCGGGGGTCTTGTTGTACCAGCTCGTGCCGGTGCTGTTCTGCCGCAGCGCGGGCACGAAGACCCGGTACTCACCGTTGGCGAAATACAGGAACGGCTTCTCGCGTACGACCGGAGTCGTGTTGACCACCGTGTGTGACGGGTTCGGGAAGTGCGGCGGCGGGGCGCCCTGCACACCCTGGAAGACCATGTTCCAGACCGAGCCGGCCCAGCTGCCGAACTCGCTGTTGCGGGAGTACCACTGCTGCTGCGAGCCGGAGACGACCGCACCGTCCACCTTGGTGTCGGCCATCAGGCCGCCGGACGACCAGCCGTCGCCACCGTTCCACAGCTGGATCTGGTTCTGCGCGCCGCGCAGGTGCATGCGGCGGTACGGCGCGGCCTGGGAGACCGCGTACCGCTCCACGGTGGTGCCGGCCGGCAGGGTCACCGACAGGTTCTCCGCGGTACGCCAGAAGTTCTGGGTCGCGTTGCCGTTCATCCAGTTCGCCTCGACGCGCACGTGGCCGTTGAGGTTGACGTCGTCGGGGGACATCCCCAGCCCGGCCACCTGCTCGAAGAAGCCCAGGTTGACGTCGGCCGTGTAGGTGCCGGGCTTGAACAGGACCGCGTACCGCTCGGGGCCGAACTGGTTGCGCTCCTGGGCGGTGAACAGCTGGTTGAGCCGGTTCTGGATGGTGGCCGTGGGCGTCGACGGGTCGTAGACGTTGACGTTCGGGCCGAAGTTGGGGTTGCGCGGGTCGGTCGGCTCGACCGGGTCCGGGTTGGCCGGGCCGCCGTCACCGGTGAACGCCCTCAGCTCCCACAGCGAGTAGCCGTAGCCGGTGGCCCGGGCGGTGCCGTAGACGCGCAGGTAGCGGCCTTCACCCGCGACGGTCAGGTTCTGCGTGCCGCCAGCGCCGGTGGTCGTCGAGTAGATGTTCGTCCAGGCGGTGCCGTTGGTGCTGGTCTGGATCTGGAAGCTCCGGCCGTACGCCGCCTCCCAGCTCAGGTCGACCTGGCAGAGCGAGACGGTGCTGCCCAGGTCGACCTGGATCCATTGCGGGTCGCTGAACGCGCTGGCCCAGCGGGTGCCGGTGTTGCCGTCGACGGCCAGCCCGGCCGCGTAGCCGGCGCCCTCGCTGGAGCTGGCCGTGGCCGGCTTGTTCAGGGCGACGTTGGTGGTGCCGCAGGCGGCGGCCTGCGCGCTGGTGACGCTGACGATGGTCAGGCCGAGCACGGTCGCGAGGCCGGCGGCGGCCGCGGTGAGAGTTCGGCGGGTACGGCGGGTACGCCGCCTGAGATCAGGTGTCATGATCCTGCCTGTCGTGGGGATCTGTGGCGGCCCGGCCCGCGGGGAAACGGGCCGGGCCGCCATGGGGACGGAACAATCTCGCCGTGGGAACGGCGGCGGGGAGAAGAGGGGTTAGGAAAGCGCTCTCCCAGGTAAGGCAATTGTTTCCCGCACGTTGCAGGACGTCAATACGTCCACGGTTCCGGAAATTGCCTCGCGCATTGACACGTTCGCCGGAAAAGGCCGAGACTCCCGTTGTGCCCCGCCGTACCCTTGCCCCCGCCCTGGTTCTGCTGATGGCCGGACTGTGCGCCTGCGACTCCCCCGCGTCGCCGGCCGTGCCACCGCCTCCGGCCGCGCCGTCCACCTCGTTCGGTGGCACCGACCGCGCCTGGATCGAGATCAACATCGCGATGAACGAGGAACTGACCCCGCTGCTCGAGCTGGCCGGCGAGCAGAGCCGGGACAATGCCGTGAAAGGCATCGCCTCGCAGGTCAATGACGTGAACGTGCGCGATCTGACCGAGCTGCGGGCGCTCCACGACGCGGCCGGGCTGCCCGCCGAGAACCCGCACAAGGGCATGCCGATGCCGGGGATGGTGACGCCCGAGGTGGTGACCCGGGCGGCCGCGGCCGAGGGGGCGGCGTTCGACCAGATCTTCCGCGAGCAGGTGCGGGCCCATCTGGATCAGGGCGTGAAGCTGGCGAAGAGTGAGACCACGGCCGGGGTGGAACCGCGTACCAAAGCACTCGCGGAGCGAATGATCAGCGATCGCGAATCCCTTTTGCCGAAGTTCCCCCCGGCCGTGAAATAAGTGCTCCTAATTTCTGTTATCGGGGCAGTTCGTAGTTCTCGTTCAGCGCCGCGCCGCGATCCGGCTTGTAGAGGTCGAAGCCGCGCGGGTCACACTGGAGACCACCGTTGATGCAGTGGGTGGTCAGGGCGGCCAGCGTCGGCGAGTCCCACACGTTGTAGAAGTCGTAGTGGAACGTGTAGCCACGCCCGCTCGACAGCCGCACGTCGGCCATGTTGCCGCTGACCGGGAACGCCATCTTGAACTCGATCATCGGCACCGCGACCGGGTGACTGGCCGGGCAGACCCCGAGCGTCGGGTACGCCATGTGGCTCTTGTGGTCCGGCGTGTCCAGGTAGAGGCCGTTCCAGCAGGACGGCGCCTGCATGCGGATGTTGAGCTGGGAGCCGGCCGGGCAGGTGGCCGGGAAGTCCCAGTTGAACGAGCTGTCGCCACACTCCCAGCCCTCGACCGCCCCGGGCGCGTTCTGGAACTCGCTCTGCGTGGCGCTCGGGCTGCCGACCACGTACCGCAGCCCGGGCGGGGACGGCCGCACGCTGCGGTAGTCGATCACGCCGGACTTGTAGTAGATGACCTGCCGGCCCACCGGCTGCACCGCGGTGGTGCCGTTGAGCAGGGTCGGCATCCAGTAGCCGGTCTTGTCGCCCGGCGTGATGCACGACGTGCCGCCGGCCTGGAGGCTGCCCAGCGTCGACATCGCGTTCGTGGAGTTGTTGCCCATGAACGTGTGCGAGTGCGAGGCGCCCGGCAGGCCCGGGAACACGATCGGGTCGTCCGGCAGGTTGGACCGGCTGACCGAGCAGTTCATCTGGAACTCGTGGTGTGTGGTCGGCGGGTTGGTCGCCGGCGGCACCTGGGTGGACGGGACGACACCGGTGACCGGCGGGTTCGCCGGGACGTAGCCGTCGCCGCCGGGCGGGGTCGAGCCGCCGGCGCCGTACACCTGGAACTCGTAGAGCGAGTAGCCGTAGCCGGTGCCGCGCTGGGTGCCGTACATCCGGACGTAACGGCCGCTGCCGCTGACCGCCAGCGACTGGTTGCCGCCGGTCGCGGTGGTCGTCGAGTAGACGGTCGTCCAGTTGTTGCCGTCGGCGCTGGTCTGGATCTGGAAGGCCTTGGCGTACGCGGCCTCCCAGCGCACGTCGACGCGGCTGATGGTGGCGGTCGCGCCGAGGTCGACGCGCAGCCACTGCGGGTCGCTCCAGGCACTGCCCCATCGGGTGTCGTTGCGCCCGTCGACCGCGGCGGCGGCCGGGGCGCCGCCGTTCTCGGTCGACGAGGCGAGGGTGGGCCGGCCCTGTGACAGCAGCGAGTCGGCGGCCTGCGCCATCGGCGCGTTGATGACCAACGCCCCGCCGACGGCGACCGCCGCGCAGGTGATCAGCAGGCGTCTTCTTCGTGTTCGCATCACTTCTCCTGGGGGATTCGGGGAAATCGATTGGAGAGCGCTTTCCGAAGTGTTACGCCCAGGTTGCCGCGCGGTCAATACACGGGCGGTTTTGTCGGTTTTCGAAGCATCGGCCGGAGAGCGCTCTCCAACGGCTGTGTTATAACTGCGTCCATGACCGCCACGAGGGGACGTAGCCCGGTCGGCGAACGCCTGCCGACGCTGGAGGACGTGGCCCGCGTCGCCGGCGTCTCCCGGGCCACCGCGTCACGGGTCATCAACGGCATCCGCAACGTCGACCCGCAGCTCAACGAGCAGGTGTGGAACGCGGTCGGCGCCACCGGCTACGTGCCCAACCGGCTGGCCCGGTCGCTGGTCACCCGGCGCACCGGCACGATCGCTCTGGTCGTGTCCGATTCGGAGGCCCACGACGACGACCCGTTCATGGGCCGTTTCTTCGCCGACCCCTACTTCGGCCGGGTGGTCGGTGGGCTGATGAGCGTGCTGCGGCCGGCCGGGGTGCAACTCGCCCTCCAGATCGTGGGTACGCCCGACCAGCGCACCCGGCTGATCGGCGACCTCCGGCACGGCCAGGCCGACGGGGCGGTCGTGCTGTCGCTGCCCGCGCACGACCCGCTCCCCCGCATGCTCACCGACGCCGGCGTCCCCGCGGTGCTGATCGGCCGCCCGCCCGAACCGGTGCCGATCGACTACGTCGACCTGGCCAACGACACCGGCGCCGCGCTGGCCGCCGACCACCTGGTCGCCCGGGGCGCCCGCCAGATCGCCATGATCTCCGGCCCGGCCGACGTGCCCGCCAGCAGCGACCGGGTGACCGGCTTCCGCCGGGCGATGGCCCGCCACGGGCACGGCTGGGTCCCGATCGCCCACGGCAACTTCACCCGCGAATCCGGCGAGGCCGCGATGCGCTCCCTGCTCGACGCCCAGCCCGCCGTCGACGGCGTCTTCGCCGCCAACGACCTGATGGCCCTGGGCGCCCAGTCCGTCCTGCGCGACGCCGGCCGCCACGTCCCCGACGACGTCCGCGTGGTCGGCTTCGACGACAGCAGCGCCGCCCTGGCCGCCAGCCCCGCCCTCACCACCGTCCGCCACCCCTTGGAGGACATGGCCGCCGAGGGCGCCCGCCTCCTCCTGGCCCGAGTCGACGACCGCACCATGCGCGTGTCCTCAGTCATCTACGAGCCAACCCTGGTGATCCGTTCCTCCAGCTGACCCCCCAAGCCGGGAGCCGCCACCGAACCACGGGGCCAGTGGCGGCTCCCACCCACCCTTCCCACTTGCCTCGCTCGCGCCCTGAGGCCGTGCCGCGCGCGGTCTCACGCGCCGGCCGAGGCCCGAGGACTTGCGGACCGAGGGCCTGCGGGCCGGGAATCGCGGGGCGAAGAGTTGCTGGCCAGGCTTGCGGGCCGGGGATCGCGAGGCCGGGATTTGCGAGACCGGGGGGTGGCGCGCGCGGAGTCGGGGACCCACCCATCTACGTGGGGCCGAGCCCGGCGTCGCCCGCCCGGACACCGTCAGGGCCTACCACCGGTGCCGGGCAGCCCGGTGAGGGGCGGCAGCGAGGGTGAGCGGGCACCAGCGCAGCCCGGCCGGCGCGGATGGGCCGGACCTTCGCCCGGGAGGCTGTCCATCGGGGTTGGGCCTGCGTGCACGAACCTGGAAGGGCTCGAGTCGCCTCCGTCGACCCGCCCGAAGCCTGGACGGGTGTGGACTTGCACGCACGATTCGGAGGGCTCCGGCCCGCCCACCCGACGACCCCGACGGGGTTGGGCTTGCGCGCACGGACCCGGAAGGGCTCGGGCCATCTCCGATGGGCCCCAGCCCGTAGCCCGCGGGAGCATACGATCCGCACCCCGACGAACGCGGGAAACAAGGCCGTTGAACTTGATCTTGCTCGCCATCTTGATCTTGAGAGGTCGACGCCAAACGAGGCCGGCCTGACGCTAGGGGCTGGCGGCCAGGAAGAGGAAGACGGCCAAGAGGCCTAGATGGATTCCGCCCTGGAGGACGTTGGCTCGGCCGGGGACGACGGTCAGGGTTCCGACGATCATGGTGAGGGCCAGGAGGACGATCTGGGTGCCGCCCAGGCCCAGCAGGAGGGGGCCGCTCAGCCAGATCATCGCGATGGCGATCGCCGGGATGGTGAGGCCGATGCTGGCCATGGCTGAGCCGAGGGCCAGGTTGAGGCTGGTCTGCATGCGGTCGCGGGCGGCGGCTCGGACGGCGGCGATGGTTTCCGGGAGCAGGACGAGCAGGGCGATCACGACGCCGACCACGGATTGGGGCAGGCCGGCGCCGGCCACGCCGGCCTCGATCGACGGGGAGACGCCCTTGGCCAGGCCGACCACGGCGATCAGGGCCAGCAGCAGGACGCCGAGGCTGATGCCGGCCGAGCGGGCGGAGGGCGGCTCGAGGTGTTCCTCCTCGTTGATCACTTGGCCGGCGGTGGTGATGGGGAGGAAGTAGTCGCGGTGGCGGCGGGTCTGAACCAGGACGAAGAGCAGGTACAGGCCCAGTGAGGCGACGGCGGCGAAGGCGAGCTGGGCGGGCGAGAACTCGGGGCCGTTCCGGCTGGTGGTGAAGCTGGGCAGGACCAGGCTGAGGGTGGCGATGGTGGCCACGGCGGCCAGGGCGCCGCCGGTGCCCTCGGGGTTGAAGACGGCGATGCGGCGGCGGATGGCGCCGACCAGCAGGGACAGGCCGAGGATGCCGTTGCAGGTGATCATCACGGCGGCGAAGACGGTGTCGCGGGCCAGCGACTGGGTCTTCTCGCCGCCACTGATCATCAGGGTGACGATCAGGGCGACCTCGATGATGGTCACGGCCACGGCGAGAACCAGGGAGCCGTACGGCTCACCGACCTTGTGGGCGACCACCTCGGCGTGATGCACGGCGGCCAGCACCGAACCGGCCAGGAACAGCCCGACGATGATCACGATCGGCGGTGGCAGGTCGCGGCCCCACGTCAGGATCAGGGCGGCGATGGCCAGGATCGGGACCGAAACGGTCCACTGGATTTTGGCAATCATCCGACAAGATTGCCAGATTTCCTCAGCGGCCCGGACCGGCTTCGCGGGCGCGGACGATCGCCTCGGCCCGGTCGGCGACCTGACGTTTGGCGGGGCTACCGGACGCCGGCCATCAGTTCCAGGGTGTCGATGACCCGGTTGGCGAAGCCCCACTCGTTGTCGTACCAGGCGACGACCTTGATGTGGCGGCCTTCGACCCGGGTCAGGGCGGCGTCGAAGACGGCCGAGGCCGGGTTGCCGGTGATGTCGCTGGAGACCAGGGGCTCGTCGGAGTATTCGAGGATGCCGTCGAGGGTGCCCTTGGCGGCGACGTGGTAGGCGGTGAGCACCTCGTCGCGGGTGACCGCGCGGGCGACCGTGGTGTTCAGTTCGACCAGCGAGCCCACCGGCACGGGAACGCGGATCGAGTCGCCGGAGAGCTTGCCGTCCAGGCGGGGCAGCACCTTGCCGATCGCCTTGGCCGCGCCGGTGGTGGTGGGCGCGATGTTCACCGCGGCGGCGCGGGCGCGCCGCAGGTCGCGGTGCGGGCCGTCCTGGAGGTTCTGCTCCTGGGTGTACGCGTGGACGGTCGTCATGAAGCCGTGCTCGATGACCGCCACGTCGTCCAGCACCGAGGCCAGCGGGGCCAGGGCGTTGGTCGTGCAGGACGCGTTGGAGACGATCAGGTGCCGGTCGGGGTCGTAGGCGCCGGTGTTGACCCCGTAGGCCAGCGTGACGTCGGCGCCGTCGGAGGGCGCGCTGACCAGCACGCGGCGCGCGCCGGCGTCGAGGTGGGCGCGGGCCGCGTCGGCCTTGGTGAACCGGCCGGTGGATTCCAGCACCACGTCGACGCTGAGGCCGGCCCAGGGCAGTTTGGCCGGGTCGCGTTCGGCGGTGACCCGGATGCGGTGGCCGTCGACGATCAGGTCGGCCCCGTCGACCTCGACCGGGCGGTGCAGGCGGCCCTGCGCGCTGTCGTACTTGAGCAGGTGGGCCAGGGTGCCGGGCGGGCTGAGGTCGTTGATGCCGGCCACCTCCAGCTTGCTGTCACGCTGGAGCAGGGCGCGGAGGGTGTTGCGTCCGATGCGGCCGAATCCGTTGATGGCGATGCGAGTCATGCCGTTCAGCGTCTTTTATTTGAGTGGGGGGCGTAAGTGGCTCGAACGACAGTATGCGCAAGGATCTCGCCACGATGATCAACTCGCAAAAGTATGCCGGTACTCGGTCGGCGAGGTGCCCAGGATCCGCTGGAAGTGCAGGCGCAGGTTGGCCGCGGTGCCCAGACCGACCCGGGCCGCGATCTGCTCCACCCCGAGGTCGCTGACCTCGAGCAGCTCCCGGGCCAGATCGACCCGCGCGCGCAGCACCCACTGCATCGGCGTGTAACCGGTGTCCTCGACGAACCGGCGGGAGAAGGTGCGCGCCGACACCTGGGCGTTGCGGGCCAGCGCCTCCAGCGTGAGCGGCTCGCCGAGCCGGGCCAGCGCCCACTCCCGGGTCTCGGCGAACACGTCGCCGAGCGGCTCGGGGACGCTGCGCGGCACGTACTGGGCCTGGCCACCGCTACGGTACGGGGCCGCGACCAGCCGCCGCGCCACGATGTTGGACAAGCCGACGCCGTGGTCACGGCGCACCAGGTGGAGGCACAGGTCGATGCCGGACGCGGCGCCGGCCGAGGTCAGCACGTCGCCCTCGTCGACGAAGAGCACGTTCTCGTCGACCCGGACGAGCGGATGTTTCTCGGCCAGCGCCCGGGTGTAGTGCCAATGGGTGGTCGCCCGCTTGCCGTCCAGCAGGCCGGTCGCCGCCAGCGCGAAGGCGCCGGTCGAGATGGCCGCGAGGCGGGCGCCGCGGGCCTGGGCGGCGCGCAGCGCCTCGACGACGGCGGCCGGCGGCTCGGTGGTGGCCGGCCGGCGGAAGCCCGGCACGAACACCGTGCCGGCCCGCTCGACCGCCTCCAGACCCTCCGCGACCAGGTACGAGAGCCCGTCGCCGCCGGTCACCGGGCCGGGCGCGGCGCCGCACACCCGCACCTCGTACGGCATGGTCGGCCGGTTGGCGAACACCTGGGCCGGTATCCCGACGTCCAGCGGCTTGGCCCCGTCCAGCACCAGCACCGCCACGCGATGGTTCATGTGATCTCCCGCTCCAGGATCTCCAGCAGGCTCTCTTCATACCCCCGGTAGCCCGACCGGAGCAGCATCTCGCCGACCATCGCCACCGCGAGGGCCAACGGCTCCGAACCCGGGCCGGTCCGCGCCGGATCATGGATGAAACTGTGCCCGATCTGCTGGATTCCCTGCCGGTCACCGCCCGCGCGGTCCCATGCTTCGAGGTTGACGACCGCGTCGATGCCGGGCGGCGCGGTGATCGCGACCTGGATCGCCATCGCGCTTCCGGCCGCACCGGCGGCCAGGCCGTCGAAGAGGCGTGGGGTGGTCTCCTGCGCGCCGGCCAGGGTGTCGCTGATCAGGGTGATGAGCTCGTCCGGGAGCAGCGCGGCCGGCAACGGCTTCTCGTTGTGCCGGCGTCCGGCCGACCGCCGCCCGGCGTCCAGTTCGGAGAACCACAGCCCGATCTGATAGTCCGCGACGATGAAGGGCGACAGATCGGTGGTCCCGGTCCAGACCTGGACGCCGGCCCGGACCGGCGTCGACACCCGCCACACCGTCGCGTCCGCCGGATCCGCCGCGTTCGACCTCAGGAAGGCCGCGGCCCTGGTGCGCGTGCGGCCGTCACCCGGATCGCTGATCCGCCACGGCTCCGCGGCCACCGGCCAGTGCCGTTCCGCCACCGCGGTCAGCCAATGACTGATCCGGCTGGCCGCCAGCTCGGCCAGCAGGATCTCCTCCCGGAGCTCACCCACGGGTCCGGATGACGGTCCACCGGCCCGCGGGATCGCCGCCAGCTCGGGCGCGAGGACGGTGACCGCGACGGTCAGCTCCGGCGATTCCGGAGCGTCCAGGGCGAGGACGGAATAATTCTGGAACGTCGTGATCATCTCGTCGGGCAGCCGGAACCGCTCCGCCGCGGGCAGCGCGTGACCATCCGACAGCAACATCGTCGCGGCGTACCGGCGGCGGCCGGCCCAGGACAGGTCGAACCGGTCCAGCCGCTCGCTGCCCCCGACGACCTCGTCGGCCTCCACGCCCTCGTCGACCGCCATCCGCACGCGCCGGATACCGAGGCGGTTGACCAGGGTGTCGGCGGCCAGGCCCAGGATCATCGGGCGGCCCGACACCCCGTCCACCCCGACCTCGATCAGCCGGGCGGCCACGTCGAGGGTCCAGATCTCGTCGTCGACCGCGCGCCGGAGCAGCCGATTCGTCTCCGCGGCGCCGAGCAGATCCTCGACCAGGGCGAACAGCGACTCGACCGGCGCCTCGGGCGCGTCGTTGCCGAGCTGAGCATGCTCCCGGAACATCCGCCAGCCGGCCGCTCCGCCCAGGTTGGCCAGCTCACCACCCCGCGGAACCGCGCGCAGGAAGGCGACCATGGCGGCGACGCCGCGGGCCGCGACCAGGTCGACCAGCGGCTGCACCTCGAGCGGTCCGGCCCGGGCGAGCAGATGCGACAGCCACTGGACCAGGGCCGCGTCCGGGCCGCCGAGGATCAGGCCCTGGCCCGGCGGCAGGGGCAGGAAGCCGACCAGGGCGTGCACCATCGCCGCCGACTCGATCGGGGTGAGCTGTTCGTGCAGGGTGTCCAGCCGGCGGATGACGCTGGCGCTCCGGGCGCACTCGTAGCGGTTGGCCGGGTCGGGTTCGAGGGCGGCGACCAGGCTCGGATCCGGCGTGCCGGGAAGGCCGCGGGCCCAGTCGCGCAGGGCCCGGAACAGGTCCGCGTCGGTCACGTCGGACGCCGACGGCATGAAGGTGAAATAGCGGTCCACATAGTCCGGATGCCCGATGCCGCGCCGGCGTGGCTCGGCCGGTCCGTCCGTACGCAGCGAAGGAAACATCCGGGTGACCGCCTGCCGCACCCGGTCGGTCCCGGGCGTACGCCAGGCGTCCAACCGGCTCTGGTCGGCGTGGCCGGCCGGGGCGGCCAGCATCGAGCGGTCGGCGAGCAGGTCGCGGTAGAGCTCCGGGTACGCCGACCGCAGATGGGTGATCACCACGAAGTCGGCCAGGTCGACCTCGTCCCGCCCGGCCAGCGGCAGATGCACGCGGAGCTGGGCGATGAAGCGGTTGATGCTCCGCGGCTCGCCCAGGTCGGCGGCCAGCAGCAGCTCCCACTCGTCGGAGATGCGGCGGCGTTCCTCGTCGCCCAGGCTCGCCCGCAGATCGGTCAGCAGCTCGGTCAGGCGGCGGTTGAACAGCAGGGCCGACTGCTCGGCCCGGATCAGCGGCTGGTCCACCCGCAGCGTGACCATCTTCTCCAGGAAGGCCAGGGCCCGGGGCTCCCGGCCGGCCGCGAGCGGGGTGGCCATCAGCAGGTCGAGCAGCGTGCGCTGGTCGTACGCGACGAAGTAGTGGACGTGGGGCAGACGGCCGAGCACCCGCACGGCGCGGAACAGGGCCAGCAGCTCGTCGGGTTGCAGGCGGTCGACGTCGTCCACGAAGACCAGCACCGAGCGGGCGAGCTTGCGCAACTCGTCACTGAGCTGCTCGAACCGGCCCTGCAGGGTGCCGTCGCCGCGGAGCCGCCGGGCCAGCAGGTCGCCGGCGCTGCTGGCCGCGTCGCCGGCCATCGGGATCAGCGCCAGCCAGGGCGCGGCGACCTCGGCGTAGGTGGCCAGCCGCTCCCGGGCCCGGACGGCCTTGCCGGGCAGCGCCGAGCCGATCGCGCCCAGCAGCTCGGCGACGATCGCCTCGGCCGAGCCCAGCGCCCACGGGTTGAGCCGGGAGACACCCCAGCGGTCCTCGTCGAGGGCGGCCAGGACCAGGTTGACGGTGCTGGTCTTGCCGCTCCCCCACGGACCGACGAGCGCGACGACGGTGCTGCTCGGATGGGCGCCGATCTCGTCGAGCATGGCGACCGCGCGCCGCACGAACGGCAGCCGGCCGAGGCTCTCGGCGCTCTCCGTCGAGATCGGATCGTCCACCCACCAGGTGCTCCCCACGCCCGCGAGGCTAGCCAGTGGTGACCAGGCCGGTCAGATAGGCGCGGATCATCGGCTCGGCCGGCACGTCCCGTCCGCCGCCCGCCACCCGGTCGAAGAGCAGGCCGTCGATCAGCGCGATCAGGGCGGGGGCGTGCGCTTCCGGCTCGGGTACGCCGATCGCGTCGAGGGTGGCCTCGGCGGTGGCCAGGGCGCCGGCCCGGATCGGTGACCTGGTCGTCAGCAGCGCGTGCAGCTCCTCGTCGCCGGTCAGCTCGACCAGCAGCGCGTACCGGGCGCGGTGATCGGCCGGGCGCCGGGCCAGGGTCGCCAGGCCGGCGGCCAGCCGCTGGGCCGCCTCCGGCACCGTGCGGGCGGGCTCGGCGGGCGGGCGCAGGTCGGTGACGGTGCGGTTGGCCAGCCGGTGCACCATCGCCTCGATCAGCTGCCGGCGGGTGCGCGCGTAGTAGGACGTCGACCCGGCCGGCAGCGCCAGCTCGCGATCGACGGCCCGGTGGGTCAGCGCGCGCAGCCCGTCCTTGGCCACGATCGCGATCGCCGCGTCCCCGATCGCCTCGCGCCGGTCTGTGCTCTCCGTCATCTTCACAGCGGTCACTCTACAAGCGTAGAGTCCTCTACATGCGTAGAGTAAAGGTCATCGGGGCGGGCATCGGCGGTCTGGCGGCGGCGATCGGTCTGCGGCGGCGCGGGTTCCAGGTCGAGGTGTACGAGCGAGCCGACGGTCCCGGCTTCGTCGGCGCCGGGTTGTCGCTGTTCGCGAACGGGTTCACGGCACTTGACGTGATCGGGGTCGGTGACGAGGTGCGGGCGCTGGGCGGGCCGCAGTCCGGTCTCGTCGCCGGGCAGCGGCGGCCGGACGGACCGTGGCTGGCCACCGTCCCGCCGCCGGCGATCCACGAGTTGCGCGTCGTCCACCGGGCCGACCTTCATCGCGTGCTGGCCGACGCTCTCGAGCCCGGCACGATCCGCTACGGCTCCCCGGCGACCGCCGATCCCGCGGGGTATGACGTTGTGGTGGCGGCGGACGGGATCCGGTCGGCGACCCGGGCGTCGTGGCCGGGTGACCCCGGTGTCCGGTACAGCGGCTACAGCACGTGGCGCGGCGTCACGACGCGGCCGGTCGACATCGGCGGCGCGGCCGGCGAGACGGTCGGGCGCGGCGAACGGTTCGGGATGGCGCCGCTGGGCGACGGCCGGGTCTACTGGTTCGCGGTCGTCACGATGCCGCTCGACGCCGTCTTCGCCGATGACTCCCTCGAGGTCCGGCGGCGATTCGGTGGGTGGCACGCGCCGATCGCCGAGCTGCTCGACGCCACCGATCCGGCCACGGTCTTCCGCACCGGGATCCACGAGCTGGCCGGGCCGGCGCCGACGTTCCGCCGCGGCCGCACGGTCCTGCTCGGCGACGCCGCCCACGCGATGACCCCCGACCTGGGCCAGGGCGCCAACCAGGCCCTCGAGGACGCCGCCACCCTGACCGTGCTGCTCGACGGCGCGGACGACCTCGACGAGGTCCTGACGGCCTACGACCGGCTCCGGCGTCGCCGTACCCAGCCGATCGCCCGGCGCGCCCACCTCATGGGCCGGTTGATGCAGAGCCGCAACCCGCTGCGCGATGCGGTCCTGCGCCTCACCCCGGGGCGTGCGGTCGCCGGCCAGCTGGCGCGGCTCCAGTCCTGGAAGCCGCCGGCGGCCTGAAACGCGGGCCGGCGCCGTCGGCCGGCCGGGAGCGGTGCGGGATCGCGCAAGAGGGTGAGCGGGCACGGGCGCGGAGGCGAAGCGAAGCGAGCCGACCCTCGGCGGGAGCTGCGGTCTGGACCACCCACCCGGCTACGACCTCGGGATTGTGACCGGATGTTCCTGGGTGGGCGGAACGGGGCATGAACCCCCACAGGGACAGCCGCGACGAGGCAGGATGGCGAACATGGCTACGCAGGGTGAGTTCAAGCGGGACATGAACTACATCACCACGCGGATCACGGTGGACGGGCGGGACGGCTATCCGGTCGAGCCGGGGCGCTATCGGCTGATCGCGGCGCGGGCCTGCCCGTGGGCCAACCGGGCGATCATCGTGCGGCGGCTGCTCGGGCTCGAAGAGGTGCTCTCGATGGGCGTGGCCGGGCCGACGCACGACGAGCGGAGCTGGACGTTCGACCTCGACCCGGGCGGCCGTGACCCGGTGCTGGGCATCGAGCGCCTGCAGGAGGCCTATCTCAAGCGGGACCCGGACTATCCCAAGGGAATCACCGTTCCGGCCATGGTGGACATCCCGACCGGTGAGGTGGTGACCAACGACTTCGCGCAGATCACCATCGACCTCTCCCTGGAATGGACGAAATACCACCGGGAAGGCGCCCCGCAGCTCTATCCCGAGCATCTTCGCGCGGAGATCGACGAGGTGAACGACGGGATCTTCCGGGACGTGAACAACGGCGTCTACCGGGCCGGATTCGCGGCGTCGCAGGGCGCGTACGAACAGGCGTACCAAAGGCTCTTCGCCCGGCTCGATCTTTTGGAGGAGCGGCTCGCCGATCAGCGTTATCTGGTCGGTGACACGATCACCGAGGCGGACGTGCGGCTGTTCACCACGCTGGTGCGATTCGACCCGGTCTACCATGGTCATTTCAAGTGCAACCGGCAGAAGCTGACCGAGTTCCCCGTGCTGTGGGCGTACGCGCGTGATCTTTTCCAGACACCGGGGTTCGGCGACACGGTTGATTTCGTGGACATCAAGCGGCACTACTACGAGGTTCACACGACGATCAATCCGACGAAGATCGTGCCTCTCGGTCCCGATCTGAGCGGCTGGCTGACACCGCACGGGCGCGATGCGATAAAGAGCCGGCCATTCGGTGACGGGACCCCTCCGGGACCACCGCGTGAACCGGTTCCGGCCGGGCACGGAGCATGACTACCATCAATGCTGTGACCGGTCGGATACAGAGCCCCCCAGGCGCGGGCGAAGACGAGTAGCCTGCCGAGTCATGATCGACGACCCTGAGGTTCGCGCGTTCGCGGCACAATTCCGTGCGTTCCTCAAGGCGATCGAGGAGTCGGTTCCGGCGCCCGAGCCGACCCGCCTCCACAAGAAGGTGACCGAACATCTGGGCGCCGACCCGACCGAGATGCCGGTGACCACCGAGGGTTTCGCCGCCTACGACCATGCCAACGTCCAGGCCGCGATGGACGCCTACCTCGACCGTGAGGGCGTCGCGTTCGAGCTGATCGGGCTGGTCGGCAGCGGCCGCGACCACCACAACCTGGCCGACCTCATGAACAACGCCCGGCGTCAGAGCCAGTTCGACGTCGGCACGGTCGACTACACCACGGTGACCGTGGGGGTGGGCCGCGAGCGGTCGTGCGTGAGCTTCGGCCTCTACCTGATCACCGAGGGCGACCAGCGGCTGGCCGTGCTGATGCGGCTGAGCAACTACCGCGGCGGCGCGCTCGAGACGCTGGTCGAGGTGATGGGCGGCAGCATCGACGCCGGGCAGGCGTTCCTGCACCGGATCCGGGCCGAGATCATCAAGCACCACATCTGCCGCGGCCAGGTGCTGTCGTTCGAGCCGTGGGAGTACGGCGCCGGCATGGGCCCGCTGCGCTTCCACGAACGGCCCAGGGTGGACGCCGCCGACGTGGTGCTCCCGGCCGGCGTGCTCGAGGCCGTGCACCGGCAGATCCTCGGCGTGGCCGAACACCGCGAGCGGCTCCTCGCGGCCGGCCACCACCTCAAGCGGGGCGTGGTCCTCTACGGCCCGCCGGGCACCGGTAAGACGCACACGGTAAGGCACCTCATCGGCGCCCAGCGGGAGGCGACCGTGATCGTGCTGACCGGTCTGGGCGTGCAGTACATCCGCGAGGCCTGCAACCTGGCCCGGGTGCTGCCCCCGGCGCTGATCGTGCTGGAAGACGTCGACCTGGTCGCCGAGGAACGCACCGTCTCGTTCAGCAATCCCCTGCTCTTCCAGCTGCTCAACGAGATGGACGGGGTGGCCGGGGACGCGGACATCGCCTTCCTGCTCACCACCAACCGGCTCGATCTGGTCGAGCCGGCCCTCGCCCAGCGCCCCGGGCGGGTCGACCTGGTCGTCGAGGTGCCGTTGCCCGATGCGGCGGGCCGGCGGCGGCTCCTTTCGCTGTACGGGGTGACGGCGCACCTGGACCCCGACGAGGCGGAGTCGGTGGTCGCCAAGACGGACGGTTACACCGGCTCGTTCTTCGCCGAGTTGTCACGCCGCGCCGAACTGCTCGCCGCCACCGCCGGTGACGTCCGGACGGGCATGAAGCACGTGACCGAGGCCCTGGACGAGCTCAGCCGCAGTCGAGAGGCCGCCGCCTCCTCGGGGCGTCCCAAGCCGCCGCCGGTGCCCGGCACGCCGTACGTCTGACGCAGGTCTTCGCCCTGGACGACCCCGATGATCTCGGCCTCGGCCCGGTCGCTCCGAAGACGATGACCTTCACGGTCAAAGTGTCGCACCCTTCTCTTAGGGTGACCCGGTGTCCGTTGAACGTTGGTCGGTCGAGCAGGTCAGGGCGGTCGCGCCCGACCCGGCGTCGGCCCGCGCCGGTCAGGGTCAGGGCGCGCCGTCACAGTGGTCGGCCACCGGCCTCTCCGGGCCGGTGCTGTGGGGGCTCTGCCGCGGCTATCGGGTGGCCGTCGATCTCGCGGGCCCTCGGTTCAAGTGCTCGTGCCCGAGCCGCAAGTTCCCGTGCAAGCACGCGCTCGGGCTGCTGTTCCTCTGGTCCACGGTCGGCGTTCCCCCGGCCGACGCCCCCGAATGGGCGACCTTCCCCGCGCCTCGTCCGAAGTCCGACAATCCCGATCCGGTGGCCGCGGCCAAACGACTCGCGCAACGGGAAGATCGCGTCGCGGCGGGCATGACCGAGCTGGGCCGGTGGCTCGACGACCAGGTGCAGACCGGGCTGGCGGCGGCCGAGCGCGGCGGCTACGACGTCTTCGACGAGATGGCGGCCCGGCTGATCGACGCGCAGGCGCCGGCCGCGGCCTCCACGGTGCGCCGGCTGGGCGGCCTGGTCGGTGCCGGCCCGCATTGGGCCGACCGGGTGCTGGGCGAGATGGGCCTGCTGCGGCTGCTGGTCGACGGGCACGATCGGCTCGGCGAACTGCCGCCCGGCCTGGCCGCTTCGGTACGCACCCGGATCGGCTTCCCCACCAGCGCGAGCGACGTGCTGGCCGGGCCGCCGGTCACCGACCGCTGGCGGGTGCTCGGCCGGGTCGACTCCGAGGACGGCAACCTCCAGTCCCGGCGGATCTGGCTGCACGGCGCCACGACCGGCCGGTTCGCGCTGCTGCTGTCCTTCGCCGCGCCCGGCCAGGCGCTCCAGTCCGACGTGGCGCCGGGGCGTGACCTCGACGCCGACCTGTGCTTCTACCCGGGGGCGTGGCCGCTGCGGGCGCTCATCTCGTCCCGCCGCGGCGATTTCCCGCTGTCCCCTCCGACCGGGGTTTCGATCCTGTCCGCGTTGGACTCCTTCGGCTCCGCGCTCGCGGCCGAGCCGTGGCGGCCCGACGTTCCGGTGCTGCTGGCCGGGGTGCGGCCGGCCGACGAGGACTGGCTGGTCGACGAGGCGGGCGATGCGCTGCCGCTGGCGGCCGGGTTCCGCAACCCGTGGTGGCTGATCGCGGCCGGTGGCGGGCGCCCGGTCACGGTGGCCGGCGAGTGGTCGCCGGCCGGGCTGCGTCCGCTCGGCACCTGGGTCGACGGGCAGTTCGTGACGGCGCCCGAGCAGACCTACGACGGGCCGAACCGCCGCGAACCCGAGTTGCCGCCCGACCTGCTGGCCGCCGCGCTGGTCGGCACCGCCCGGCGACCGTGGCAACCGGCCCCGGTGACGGTCGGCGGCCGGGCCCTCGATCTGGCCGCGGGCAGCCTGCTCGAGGCGGCCGGCAGCGCCCTGATCTATCGCCGCGCCGGCCAGACGCCGGGCCGCGGGCGCGAGCCGATCGGGGCGGCGCCGGCCGAGACCCAGCCCGCGCTGTCGTGGGCCGCCGGTGAGCGGCTGCGCCGCATCCTGACGCTGGGCGAGGCGCCGTTCGGGTCCACGGCCACGCCGGTCTACCTGGCCGAGTGGTTGCGGCTGGCCGGGGCGCGCGGTGGCCGGGCGCCCGGCGGCCAGTTGCCCGGGCTGCTCGACCAGGCCACCACCCACGACGACCTGCGGGCCGGGGTGGCCGTGGTGGCCGGGGCGCGCGGGCGGTGGCTGGCCGCGATGCGCGACAAGTGGGAATGGCTGCTCTTCGCCTCACGCGCGCCCGCGACGCCCTGGGACACCGGGACGCTGGACGAGCGGGTGGCGCTGCTCCATCACGCCCGCCGGGCCGACCCGGCGGCCGGACTCGCGTTGCTGGAGTCGACCTGGGACGCCGACCCGGCGCCCGACCGGGCCCGCTTCCTGGCCGAGCTGCGTCACGGACTGTCCGGGGCCGACGAGCCGCTGCTGGAACGGGCGCTCGACGACCGCAACGGCGCCGTGCGAACCGCCGCGCTGGAGATCCTGCGAGGGTTGCCGGGGTCGGCGTGGGCCGGGCGGATGACGGCCCGCGCCCGGGTCGCGGTGCGCCTGGAACGCCGGATGATCGGCCGGGACCGGCTGGTCGTCACCCCGCCGGAGGAACTCGACGAGGTGATGCGCCGCGACGGGCTCACGCCGTCGAGCGGGTCCGGCTCGTCCTCCGGCGCGCGGCGCTCCGGGGGCGCCGGGGCACATCGGCTCGGGGGGATCGTGGCCGGCACCCCGCTGGCCGTGTGGCTCGACCTGGCGAAGACGCCGGCGGCGATGATCGAGCTGGCCCGCGGGGACGACTTCGAGGACGCGCTGCTGCACGGGTGGGCGCAGGCCGCGATCGACCAGCACGATGAGGCGTGGGCGGCGGCGCTGGTGGCCAACGATCAACGCAACGACGGTCCGGCGCTGCGGCCGGCGGTCCGCTGGGATCTTCACGCGCTGCTGCCGCCGGCCGTCCTGGCGCGGATCATCCTCGACTTCCTGGTCCGGCGCGACTATCAGGTCAGCCGGCTGCTCACCGCGCTGCCCGGCGAATGGCCCGACGAGCTCGCCGCGGCCGCGCTGGCCGCGCTACGACACGGGGTGCGCTCCGACCAGGACGCGTGGCTGGTGCACGAGCTGTGCCCGGCGGCGATCGCCGGGATGCCCACCCGGTTCGCCCCGCGGGTCGCCCAGCTCGCCGAGGAACTCGACCACGAACTCGGCCCGACCATCCGTACCCGCCCGATCGCCGAACTCGCCGCGGCCCTGACCTTCCGTCAGGAAATGCACCAGGAGTTCGCATGACCCTCCGCCGCTTCCCGCACCTGGAGTTCGAGTGACCGTTCTTCGTCCGCACGCCGAGGACCAGTACGCCGACGAGCTGGCCGCGCTGGCCGTCTCCGACGACCGGCCGCGACCGCCCGGCTGGCGGCTGTCCCCGCACGCGGTGGTGACCTACCTGCTCGGCGACGGCGCCAAGATCACCCCGAAGTACGTCGGACCGCGGCGGCTGCTCGAGGTGGCGGTGTCGACCCTGGTCACCGATCGCGCGCTGCTGCTGCTCGGCGTACCCGGAACGGCCAAGACCTGGGTCTCCGAACACCTCGCCGCGGCCATCTCCGGCGACTCGACCCTGCTGGTGCAGGGCACGGCGGGCACGGCCGAGGAGGCCATCCGGTACGGGTGGAACTACGCGCGCCTGCTGGCCGAGGGGCCGAGCGACGCCGCCCTGGTGGCCAGCCCGGTGATGCGGGCCATGCGCACCGGCACGATCGCCCGCATCGAGGAGCTCACCCGGATGCCGTCCGACGTGCAAGACGCGCTGATCACCGTGCTGAGCGAGAAGACGCTGCCGGTGCCCGAGCTGAACAGCGAGGTGGCGGCCGAGCGCGGCTTCAACGTGATCGCCACCGCCAACGACCGCGACCGCGGCGTCAACGACCTGTCCAGCGCGCTGCGGCGCCGGTTCAACACCGTGGTGCTGCCGCTGCCGGCGTCGGCCGACGACGAGGTCGAGATCGTCGCCCGGCGGGTCGCCCAGCTCGGCCGGTCGCTCGACCTGCCCGAGGTGCCGGCCGCCATGGAGGAGATCCGGCGGGTGGTCACGGTCTTCCGCGAGCTGCGGGCCGGGATGACCGAAGACGGGCGTACGAAGCTGAAGTCGCCGACCGGCACCCTCTCCACGGCCGAGGCGATCTCGGTGATCACCAACGGGATGGCGCTGTCCGTCCACTTCGGCGACGGCCGCCTGCGCCCGGCCGACGTGGCCTCGGGCATCGTCGGCGCGGTCATCAAGGACCCGGTGTCCGACGACGTGGTCTGGCGCGAATACCTCGAGACGGTGGTGCGCGAACGCTCGGACTGGCGCGACTTCTACCGCGCGGCGCGAGATGCCTGAGCAGTACTACGGCATCCGCCACCACGGCCCCGGCTCGGCGCGCGCGGTCGTCTCGTCCCTCGAGCGGCAGCGCCCGTCGATCGTCCTGATCGAGGGGCCGCCCGAGGCCGACGACCTGGTCCGCTGGGTCGCCGATGCCGGGCTCGAGCCGCCGGTGGCGCTGCTCGGGTATGCCACCGACGACCCCCGGCGCTCCGCGTTCTGGCCGTTCGCGGTGTTCTCCCCCGAGTGGCAGGCGCTCCGCTGGGCGGTGGCGGCCGGCGTACCCGTCAGGTTTTTTGATCTCCCCTTCAGCTATCGCCTTTCGTCCACAGCCGTGACCTCCGCCCGCGTCACCTGTGGACAACCGCCGTTTTCGTCAGTCGGTTCGGCTACATTGCTGCCCACCCACAAGGGCGGGGGCGGCGGCGGTGCGGCGGTAGCTTTTCAAGATCAAGTTGATGATCAATCAGGGGCGGCGGAGCGCTCGGTCCGGCCGGTCGACCCGATCGGCGAGCTGGCCGCCGCGGCCGGCTACGACGACCCCGAACGCTGGTGGGAAGACGTGGTCGAACACCGCGGAATGCCCGCGTTCGAGGCCGTGGCCGAGGCGATGGGCGCGATCCGCGAGGTGTCGCCCGAAGACCCGGAAGACCTGGTGCGCGAGGCGTACATGCGCACCGTCCTGCGTGAGGTGCGCCGCGAGCACGACGACATCGCGGTGATCTGCGGGGCGTGGCATGTGCCGGCGCTCAGCCGGAAGGTCACCATCAAGGACGACCAGGCGCTGCTCAAGGGCCGGCGCAAGAGCAAGGTCACGTTCACCTGGGTGCCGTGGACCTACGGGCGGCTGTCGTCGTGGTCCGGCTACGGCGCCGGGGTGCGCTCGCCCGGGTGGTACCACCACCTGTTCAGCACGGCGTCCGATGTGGTGCCACGCTGGCTGGTCGACGCGGCCGGGGTGCTGCGGGCCGAGGGCGTGCCCACCTCGTCGTCGCACGTGATCGAGGCGACCCGGCTGGCCGAGGCGCTGGCGTCGTTGCGGGGGCGGCCGCTCGCCGGGCTGGCCGAGGTCACCGAGGCGGCCGAGGCGGTGATGTGCGACGGGGAGCGGCTGCGGGTCGAGCTGATCGACCGGAAGCTGGTCGTCGGCGAGCGGCTCGGGTCGGTGCCGGAAGAGATGCCCGCCGTACCCCTGGCCAAAGATCTCGCCGCGCAGCAGCGTGGGTTGCGCCTCAAGCCAGAGGCCCAGCAGCGCATGCTCGACCTCGACCTGCGGCGCGACATCGACCTGAACCGGAGCCGCCTGCTGCACCGGCTGCGGCTCCTCGACGTGCCGTGGGGACAGGCGCAGGGCGGGCGGCAGGGCACCGGCACGTTCCGGGAGGGCTGGCGGTTGCAGTGGCAGCCGGAGTTCGCGGTCAGCCTGGTCGAGGGCAGCATGTGGGGCACCACGGTCGCGGCGGCGGCCACCGCGCGGGTCACCGACCGGGCCCGGTCGGCGGCGTCGCTGGCCGATGTCACCGAACTGGTCGAGGTGTGCCTGCTCGGCGACCTGAAGGAGGCGTACCCGCCGGTGCTGACCGCGCTGGACGCGCGCGCCGCCGAGGACGCCGACGTCACCCACCTGATGGCGGCGTTGCCCGCGCTGGCGCGAACGGTGCGCTACGGAGACGTACGCCGAAGTGACGTTTCCGGCCTGACCACCGTCACCACGAGCCTGCTCGGCCGGGTGTGCGCCGGTCTGCCCGCCGCGGCCGGCTCCCTCTCCGACGACGCCGCGAAGGACCTGCGCAAACACATCGACGGCGTGCACGCGGCGATCGCCCTGCTCGACTCCCCGCCGGAACGCGAGCGCTGGCTCACAGCCCTGGAATCGGTGGCCGGCCGCAACGACCTGCACGGCCTCCTGGCCGGTCGGCTGACCCGCCTGCTGATGGACGCCGGGCGCATCCCGCCGTCCGAGGTGCGCCTCCGCCTGCGCCTGCCGCTCACGGTCGGCACCCCACCGGCGCACGCGGCGGCGTTCGTCGAGGGATTCCTGTCCGGCGGCGGCCTGCTGCTGGTCCACGACGACCAGCTGCTGGAACTGCTGGACGACTGGCTCGCCGACATCGAAGACTCCTCCTTCGACCAGGTGCTGCCGTTGCTCCGGCGTACGTTCGGCGCCTTCGCCACCGGTGAACGCCGGGCCATCGCCGACCGCATCGCGAACGGTCCCTCGGCGTCGTCCGCGGCGGAGGTCCCGCTCGACCACGACCGGGCCGCCCGCGTCCTCCCGACCCTGGCCGCCCTCCTGGGTGCCCGGCCATGACCGCCCTGTGGACGCTTCCTCAAAACTGTCGTACCTCTCGCCTACATTTCGGCCCACCCAGTGCACGGGGTGGGGGTGGCGGCGGGGGCGCCGAACCCAAGATCAAAAACTGGAGGCGTGGCCGTGACTGACCGGGACGAGGCGGCCCGCGACGAGCGGCGACGGCGGTGGCGGCTGGTGCTCGGCGGGCCGGCCGACGAGGCGCTCGGCGAGGCCGAGGGGCGCGACGGTCAGATGGACGCCGCCATGGCCGCGCTCTACGACGCCACGGCGGGTGACGACGAGGGCGGCTCGCGGCGGTCGGCCGGGCTCGGCGGCTCGGCGCCACGGGTGGCGCGGTGGCTCGGCGACATCCGCGAGTTCTTCCCGAGCACCGTCGTGCAGGTGATGCAGGCCGACGCCATCGAGCGGCTCGACCTGCACCGCTTGCTCATGGAGCCCGAGATGCTCCAGGCGGTCGAGCCCGACGTGCACCTCGTCGGCACGCTGCTCTCGCTCAACCGCGTGATGCCCGACCAGACCAAGGCCGCGGCGCGGCAGGTTGTCCGTACCGTCGTGGACGACCTGGAGAAACGCATCGCGCAACAGACCCGCGCGGCGGTGACCGGCGCGCTGAACCGCGCGTCCCGCACCACCCGGCCGAAGCACGCCGACATCGACTGGGACCGCACGATCCGCGCGAACCTCAAGCACTACCAGGCCGCCCAGCGGACCGTGATCCCCGAGCGCCTGATCGGCTACGGCCGCCGCTCCCACGCCGTGCAACGCGACGTGATCCTCTGCGTCGACCAGTCCGGCTCGATGGCGTCGTCGGTGGTGTTCGCCGGGGTCTTCGCCGCGGTGCTCGCCTCGATCCGGTCGCTGCGCACGTCGCTGGTGGTGTTCGACACGTCCGTGGTCGACCTGACGGAACAGCTGAGCGATCCGGTCGAGGTCCTTTTCGGTACGCAGCTGGGCGGCGGCACCGACATCAACCGGGCCATCGCGTACGCCCAACAGCTCATCAGCCGCCCCCGCGACAGCGTCTTCGTCCTGGTCAGCGACCTCTACGAGGGCGGCGTCCGGCAACAGATGCTCCGCCGTGTGGCCGAGATGACCGCCGCCGGCGTGCAGGTGGTGGTGCTGCTGGCACTCTCCGACGAGGGCGCGCCGTCGTACGACCACGAGAACGCGGCGGCCCTGGCGGCCCTGGGCGTCCCGGCGTTCGCCTGCACTCCCGACGCCTTCCCCGAACTCATGGCCGCAGCCATCCAACGCCGCGACCTGAAGTCCTTCGCGGAGCGTTTCGCCAACGGCTGACCCCTCCCCCACGCCCTCTCGCCGCCACGCTGCTTTCTCGGCGCCTGCGCCGTTTTCCAGCCCCCACGCCTTTCTCCGAGCTTCGCGCCTTCTTGCCCCCGTGCTTTCTCCCTCCCGCAAGCTTTCCCTCCCTCGCGCCTTGAGCCAGCGGCCCGCCTCGTCAGACCTCACTTTGCTGTTGCCAAAGCCTTGCAATAAGCACCGCGATGTAACTAGCGTGAGGGCCATGGGTGCTTACATCGAGAACGTGGCCGCGTGGCAGGAGAGCTGGGATCGGCAGCAGGAGGGTTACCTGCCCGATCGTGAGGAGAGGTTCGCCGCAATGCTCAACGCGGTGGATGCCGCGACCGACGGTGCGCCGCCGCGATTGCTCGATCTGGCCGGCGGGACAGGCACGATCACGTTGCGTACGCTCGCCCGTTTCCCCGGCGCCACGGCCACGGTCGTCGACCAGGACCCGGTGCTGCTCGCGCTGGCCCGCGCCTCGCTGGGTGATCGGGCCGCCGTGCTGGCCGCCGACCTCAACGACCCGTCCTGGGCGGAGGCGCTGCCCCACCGCGAGCACGACGCGGTCCTCACCGCGACGGCGATGCACTGGCTGCCCGAGCAGCGGCTGACGGCCCTCTACACCGAGATCCGCGCCCTGCTGCGCCCCGGCGGCATCTTCGTCAACGCCGACCAGATGCCCGACGACGGACTGCCCACCTTCGGCAAGCACCTGCTCGATCGGGAGGACGCCAACCGAGACGCTCGCTACGCCGCCGGCGCCGCGCTGTCGTGGAGCGACTGGTGGTCCCGCGTACGCGCCGACGACTCGTTCGCCGACCTCATCGCCGAGCGCGACCGCATCTACCCGCCCGGCCGCACCGCCCACACCGAGTGGCTCCCGCCCGTGTCCTGGCACCTCGACGCCCTGCGGAACGCCGGCTTCACCGAGGTCGGCATCCTCTGGCGAGGCGGCCCCGACGCAGCGGTGCTCGGCGTCCGCTGACCCACACCGGTGTCCTTGACCCACACTGGCGGAGTCACTGACCAACACCAGCGCCCGCTACCCACACCATCGGGACCGCTGACCAACACCAGCGCCCGCTGAACCGCCACCGGTGTCCGCTTCATACCGGTGTCCGCTTCACACCGGTGTTCCGCTACCAAAATCGTAGGGTGATGGCATGCCTTTGACGGGTGAATCCGAGCCGAGCACATCGGCGTGGGCGCGCAAGCAGGCGGAGGCGTACGAGGTCTCGGCCGGCGCCGAGGCTGCGACGACGATCGGCAAGCCGATCATTGTGCTGACCTCGGTCGGCGCGAAGACCGGCAAGCTCCGCAAGACCGCCCTCATGCGCGTCGAACACGACAACGCCTACGCCGTGGTGGGCTCGCTGGGCGGCGCGCCGAAGAATCCGGTCTGGGTCTACAACCTGCGGGCCAACCCGCTCGTGGAGCTCCAGGACGGCGCCGAGAAGCACGACTACACCGCCCGCGAACTGGCCGAGGGACCCGAGCGGGACGAGTGGTGGAAGCGCTGCGTCGATGCCTTCCCGAACTACGCGGAGTATCAGCTCAAGACCGATCGCCTCATCCCGGTGTTCGTGCTGACGCGCGTCTAGCCGCCCGGCCGGCCGGCACCACCAGCGGCGTGCCGGTCTGCGGGTCGCTGATCACCTCACACTTCAGCCCGTAGACGTGCTCGACCAGCTCGGCCGTGATGATCTCGGACGGCTCCCCCTGCGCGATCACCTCACCGGCCTTCATCGCGATGAGGTGCGTGGCGTACCGGGTCGCCTGGTTGAGGTCGTGCAGCACCGCGACCAGGGTGCGGCCCTCCTCGTTCAGGTCGGCGCACAGGTCGAGCAGGTCGATCTGATAGGCGATGTCGAGGTAGGTCGTGGGCTCGTCGAGCAGCAGGATTCCGGTCTGCTGGGCGAGCGCCATGGCCATCCACACCCGCTGGCGCTGGCCGCCGGACAGCTCGTCCACCACCCGGTCGGCGAGCGGCGTCACGCCGGTGGCCTCCATCGCGAGCGCCACCTGCTCCTCGTCCTCGGGCGTCCACTGCCGCAGCAGCTTCTGATGGGGGAAACGCCCGCGTGCCACCAGATCGGCGACGGAGATGCCCTCGGGCGCGATCGCCGACTGGGCGAGCAGCCCGAGCCGGCGCGCGACCTCCTTGGCCCGGTACGACGAGATAGCCGCGCCGTCCAGCACCACCGCGCCGGCCTTGGGTGGGAGCAGCCCGCACAGCGCCCGCAGTAGCGTCGACTTGCCGCAGGCGTTCGGACCCACGATCACGGTGAACGACCCGTCGGGGATTTCCACGGTCAACCCGGACGCAACCACCCGCTGGTCGTACGCGAGGGTCAGGTCCGCACCGGAGAGGCGGGTCATGAGGTTCCCTTTCGCCATTGCACGCTGAGCAGCCAGGCCAGGTACGCCCCGCCGACCGCGCCGGTGACCACACCGACCGGCAGCTGGGCGGGGGCGAGCAGCCGCTGCGCGACGAGGTCGCTGAGCACCATCAGCAGCGCCCCGGTGATCATCGAGGGCACGAGAGGCAACGTCGCCGAACGGGCCAGCCGTTTGGTGATCTGTGGCGCGGCCAGTGCCACGAACGCGACCGGTCCCGTGGCGGCGGTCGCCACCGCACAGATCGCCACGGCCAGCAGCACCAGCACGAGCCGGGTGGGTCCGGCCTTCACGCCCAGCGAATGCGCGGTGTCGTCGCCCATCTCGAGCAGGTGCAGCCGCCGGCTCATCAGCAGCAGCGGCGGGGTGAGCACGATCAGCGCCACGCCCAGCAACTGCACGTAGCTCCAGTTCCGCCCGTTCAGCGTGCCGACCAGCCAGACCGCGGCCGACTGCGCGGCGTCGAGGCGGGCACGGCTGATCAGGTAGCTGTTGAGCGCCACGAGCATGGCGCTCACGCCGATGCCGACGAGCACGACGCGCCGGATCGCCCCGCCGCCGAGCGCCGCCAGCCCGTACACGATCAGCGCCGTGCCGACCCCGCCCACGACCGCGGCGAACGCCGCCCCGCCGGGCCCCGCGCCGAACGCGATGATCGCGAGGACCGCCCCGGAGGCGCTGCCGGTGGTGAAGCCGACGATGTCCGGGCTGCCCAGCGGGTTACGCGACAGGCTCTGGAAGACGGCGCCGGAGGCGGCCAGCGCCGCGCCGGCCAGCAGTCCCAGGCACAGCCGAGGCAGCCGCAGGTCGAGGAGCACGAACCGGTCGGCCCGCCGTCCCCCGCCCGCGAACACGTCCATCATGTCGGCGAACGGGATCCGCGTGCCGACGTAGACGACGGTCACCGCCGACGCCACCACGACGGCGAGCAGCAGCGCCGTGGTCACCCCGGTGGTGCGCAGGTCGAGCCGGAGCGCGACGCCGCCTCCGCGCAGAAGCACCCGCCCGCGCGCGGGGCCGGGCCGGTCGGCTGTCCTGGTCGCGGTCGACCCCATGATCGGCTCGGTCATAGCGGCACGATCCGGCGGCGGAGGATCACGGCCAGGAAGATCGGCGCCCCGATGAAGGCCGTGACCAGGCCGGCCTGCACCTCGCCCGGCCGAGCGATCACGCGGCCCGCCACGTCGGCCAGGAGCAGGAGCGCAGGCGCGAGAACCAGGGAGTACGGCAGGAGCCAGCGTTGATCGGGCCCGACGATCGCGCGGGCCAGGTGTGGCACCGCCAGGCCGACGAAGGCGATCGGCCCGACCGCTGCCGTGGCACCACCGCAGAGCAGCGTGATGGCGATCGCGCTGAGCACCCGCGTGCGGCCCAGGTTCGCGCCGAGCGCCCGGGCGGTGTCCTCGCCCAGCGCGATGACGTTCAGGGACGGTCCCAGCACGAGCGCGAGAAGCGCCCCGGCGACGATGAACGGCAGCACGCCGAGCACGACATCCATGTCCCGGCCGGCCAGCCCGCCGACCACCCAGAGCCGGTAGCGGTCGAACGTGGTGACGTCCAGCAGCGCCACCGCGTTCGTGATCGCCAGCAGCGCCGCGCCGACCGCCGCCCCGGCGAGCGCCAGCCGCTCCGGCGAGGCCCCGGACCGGCCGCGGGTGCCGAGCAGATAGACGACCACGAACGCCCCGGCTGCTCCGGCGAACGCGAACCAGATGTAGCCGGTCAGCGAGGCCACGCCGAGCCCGCGGATGGCCAGCACGACGGCGGCCGCGGCGCCGGCGTTGATGCCGAGGATGCCCGGATCGGCCAGCGGGTTGCGGGTGAGCGCCTGCATCAGGGCGCCGGCCAGGCCCAGCGCGACTCCGGCGACAAGTCCGAGCAGCGTACGCGGGATCCTCAGGTCGTGGATGATGGTCAGGTCTTCGGCCCGGGACGGATCGGTGACCCGCCCGTCGAGCGCGTCCCAGACCGTGCCGAGCGGGATCGCCTTGGTGCCGATGGCGATGCTCAGCGCCGCCGCCGCGACCAGGACGGCGACCGCCAGGACGAGCCCCAGGCCACGCGTGGTGAGACCGCCGCGCGCCTTGACCCGCTCCGCGGCCGGGAGATAGCCGGCCTTGACGGCCGCCGCCGTGGTGGTCACTTCAGTGCGTCCTGCACCAGCGGAAGGAACTTCTCCAGCGTGTACGGCGTGCTGAGCACCGAGTTGGTGGAGAACGCGTTGACCAGGTCGGCGTCGTCGATGATCAGCAGCCGTCCCGCCTTGGCCGCCGGGATGCTGTTGAGCACCGTGTCCTTGCGCAGCTCGGCGCCGGCGCCGATGCCGAACATCACGGTCAGGTCGGCGTCCAGCAGGCTGACCCGCTCCTTGGAGACCTCGGCGTAGAAGTTCGCCGGCTTGAGGTCCTCGATCTTCGGGGAGTTGGTGAAGCCCAGCGCCTCCATGAACTGCACCCGGCCGTCACCGCGGGTGTAAGCGCCGTACTGCCCGGCGAACGCCGCCGCCACGCACACGGTCTTGCCCGCGAACGACGGGTTGGCGGCTTTCGCGTCGGCCAGCACCTTGTCGTTGTCGGCGACCAGCTTCTCGCCGTCCGCCTTGCGCCCGAGGATCTCGGCGATCAGCACGGTCTGGTCCTTGAGCGTGGTGCCGTAGGGCTGGGTGCCCGCCGGGCCGGACAGCGTGGGCGCCAGCTTCTCGAGCTGCTCCCAGGTGGCCTTCACGTTGTCCGACTTGGTGAAGGTGACCAGGTCCGGCCGCAGCGCGGCGACGGCGTCGAAGTTGATCTCGGGACCCTTGAGCACCTGCGGCTTCGCCCCGTTGAGCTTGGGCTGGGCCCACGGCCCGACGCCGACCGGCCACGCCTGGAACCAGTCGAGGATGCCGGCCGGCACGACACCGAGCGCGAGCAGGACGTCAGCGTCGGCCCAGCCCAGCGAGACGACCGTCTTGGGCGCCTGCTCCAGGGTGGTCGTCCCGAACTGGTGGGTGACCGACGCGGGGAACCCGCCGCCGCTCGTGCCCGGCGAGGCCGTGCCGCCCTGGCTGCCCGAGCCCTCGTCATCGCCACCGCAGGCGGCGAGGAGGCCGGCAGCGACGGCGCCGACGGCCCCGAAGAGCAGTCCTCGGCGGGAAAGGTTTTGGCCGGTCATGGAATCTCCCAGTTCAGCAAGTAAGGCTTGCCTCACCTTAGCTGCCCTCATTCCCGCATGTGCAACCTCCTGGCCTGCGCAATCGAGTGTCCGGACTGGACGGAGGATCACGCGGGGGAATCGCTCAAAGGTGAAAACGGCTGTATTTCCGGCCGCATCGGGACGATCATGGTGGGTATGCGCGCACCCCACCAGTCCGTCGACCGGCTCGGCAGCCGTCCCGTGGAGGCGGCGGTCAGCCCGCCGGTCACCCACGCCCTGCCGCTGGCCGCGGCCGTCGACGACGGTGACCGCCTGGTCGACGTGGTCGACCTGCTCGCGCTGGACGCCTTCGTCACCGGCCGGGAGCCGTTCGGCCGCAGCACCTACCTCGAGAACGTCCGCACGGACGCGCCGCTGACCACCGACGACGCCCGCGTCGTGCGGGACGCTGTCGAGGAGGACGGCCAGGGCCGCCTCTCCGTCGGCGAGGGCTGGACGCTGCACGTCATGCGCTGGCTCCAGAGCCGCCGCGCCCGGGTGACGGTCACCGCGATCACCGCCGAACTCGCTGAGTCGGTGTTGGCCACCGCCACCGCGGGAGCGGTCGAGGAGCCGACGCCGGCGCCGGAGAACGTGCCGATCGGCTTCTGGCACTTCGGCGCTCATGGCCCGCGCCGGGTCCAGCGCGAGATCGACGCCGCTTTGTGGCCCGAGATCAAGCCCAACTACGCCAGCCCGGTCGCCGACACGCTCGAGCGCCTGATGACGCTCGACGGCAGCGTGGTCAACGGCCGCCTCCTGCTGCTGCACGGTGAGCCCGGCACGGGCAAGACCACCGCGTTGCGGGCGCTCGCCCAGCAGTGGCGTTCGTGGTGCCAGGTCGACTGCGTCCTGGACCCGGAGCGCCTCTTCAGCGACCCGGCGTACCTGATGAGCGTGGCCCTCGGCACCGGTGACGACGACGAGCCGCGCTGGCGCCTGCTCATGCTCGAGGACTGCGACGAACTGGTCAGCGGCGAGGCGAAGGCCAGCGCCGGCCAGTCGCTCTCCCGCCTGCTGAACCTGACCGACGGCCTGCTCGGTCAGGGCCGCAACGCGCTGATCGCCATCACCACGAACGAAGACCTGGCCTCGCTGCACCCGGCCGTGGTGCGGCCCGGCCGATGCCTGGCCAGCATCGAGGTGGGACGGCTGCCCTACGCGGAGGCGGTCCGCTGGCTCGGCACGCCGGCCGGCATCGGGCCGGAGGGCGCGACGCTGGCCGAGCTCTACGCCCTGCGCACCGGCGCTCAGCCGGTCACCGTGCCGAAGACGGCGCCCACCACGGGCATGTACCTGTAGCACCTCGCAACCTCCCTTCGATCCAGTTACCGGATGGATGCCGCACTGCTCCGCCCCAACTGCGCGGTCCCCCGCCCCGCGCTCTTGCTCCGCGCCGCTCAACTGGTCCGCGGGTCCCAGCGGAAGTACCGCCCCGCCAGCAGCCCGGCCGCTCCGATGCTCACCGTCATCACCACCACGTCGCGCCAGCCGTCGAACCATCGGGCGTCCGCCTGCCAGGCCAGGCGGACCAGCTCGGTCACCGCGCCGCCGGGGAGCAGGAACGCCCAGGCTCCGCCTTTCAGCACCCAGACTCCACCGCCGAACAGCGCGAGGAACACCGGCACCGTGGTCAGTTGAGCCAGCTCGGGCGCCGGGGTGACCACGGAGGTCACCACCGCGAACGCCCCGGCCAGCACGATGCCGAGCGCGACCGCGGCGATCAGCGGCCACCAGCGCCCGGGCGGATCGACGCCGGCCGCCAACGTCACCGCGACCATGAGAACGGTCTGCACGAGCCCGAGGACGACCAGTGGCAGGAGCAGCCCGGCCCAGGCTCCGACCGAGGTCAGCGCGCTCTCTCGCAGGCGCTTGAGCACCCTTTCCTGGCGGCGCCCGGCCAGCATGGTGACGGCGCCGACGTAGAGAGTGAACCCGAGCAGCAGCAACACCTGCATGGCGATGGCGTCCGCGTCGAGCCCGGCGGGCGAGTCGCGGGCCAGCAGCATCCAGCCGACGCCGGACCCGATCGGCAGGAGCACGGCGTTGGCGAGCGCGAGCGGGCTTCGCAACAGCAGCGTCAGCTCGGCCCGCGCCAAGGTTGGCCAGATCATCGCCTGTCCTCCTGGTTCTCCGACGTGACGGCTCGGAAGGCCGCCTCGGCGTCGCCGCTGCCCGACCGCGCGACGCGACCCTCGTGGAGCACCATGAAGCGGTCCGCGTACTGCGACGCCTCTTCCAGGTAGTGCGTGGTCACCAGCACGGCAGCACCTGACGCCACCCGGTCGCGTAACGCATCCCAGGCGGCGCCGCGCGACTCCGGGTCGAGGCCCGTGGTCGGCTCGTCGAGCACCATCAGGGGCGGGTCGCCGGACAGGGCGATCGCGAGATCGAGACGCCGGCGCTCGCCGCCGGACAGGTGTCGCACCTTGACCCGCGCCCGCCGCTCCAGGCCGGCCTCGGCGAGCGACCCGGTGGCCGGACGGTCGTTGAGCCCGGTCCAGAGGCGGAAGGTCTCGGAAGCGGTCAGCCCGGGCGTGAAGCCCGAATCCTGGGGCACCAGGCCGATGAGCGGGGCCAGGCTGCGACGCTCACGGCGGGGATCGCGGTTCAGCACCCGAACCGTGCCGGCGGCCGGGGTGAGCATGCCGCGGATCAGGTCGACGAGCGTGGTCTTGCCGGCGCCGTTGGTGCCGAGCAGCGCGACGATCTCGCCGGCTTGGACACTCAGGTCGACACCGGCCAAGGCTTCGTGGCCGGCGTAGGAGAATCGGATTCCGTTGCACTCGATCATGTGGACGAGCCTGGTCGCATCCGGCGCCCGCAAGTAGTGACATCGTGTCATCGAAGTCGATGACATTTGTCAGTACCGGCCCGCATCGGCCGAGCGGCATGATGGCCCCATGACGCGCTCCCTGCGATACCTGCGGCACTTCACCGCCGGTTCGCTGTTCTTCAGTGTGCTGGTGGTGGTGGCCCTGTCCCCCACCCCGGCCACGGTGGTGGCGTGCGCGGTCGCCGGCGTCCTCTACGTCCGAGCCTTGTACGCCCGCCCGGGCTCGTGGGTGCTGCGGCTGCTTCCGGTGGGCCTGATCTGCGCGGTGATCGCCACCGCCCAGAACCCGGAGCAGATCTGGCCCGTGGTGGGCGTGCCGGCCTCGGTGGCCGCGGCCGTCATGGCGGCCACCAACTGGCCACGGCCGCCGATCGCCGGCACGGGGCTGGCCGTCGCGGGTGTCACCGTCGCGGTGAGCACCGGTGACTGGCCGACCGCCCTCGTCGCCACGGGCGCGACCCTGCTCTGCGTCCTCGCTCTCATGGCTCAGTTCTGGGTGTGGGAGGTCGCGGTGCGCCTCGATGGAGAGCGCGCCCGTGACGCCATCTACGCGGTGGATCAGGAACGACAGCGCTTCGCCGCCGACCTGCACGACATCCAGGGCCACAACCTTCAGGCCATCGTGCTGAAGAGCGAGCTGGCCGCGCGATTGATGACCACCGACCCTGAGCGTGCGGCCGCGGAGATGCGCGCGGTGGAGGAACTCGCCCGCGACGCGCTACGAGACACCCGCAGCGTGGCGCACGGTTATCGCGAGGTCTCGCTCGACACCGAGATCACGAACGCGGTCGGGCTGCTCCAGGCGGGTGGGGTCCGGTGCCACACCGATCTGGCCTCCTACGGCGAGATGCCCGCGGAGACCAGCCGCCTTCTCGCCCTGCTGGTGCGGGAAGCGACGACCAACATGCTGCGACACAGCGCCGCGACCAGAGCCGGCATCACGCTCGCCCACATCGATGCCAAGGTCGAGCTGAGAGTCCGCAACGACCGGCCGTTGGAGGGCCGGATCCACGACGGGCAAGGGCTGGCGGGCTTGGAGGAGAGGTTCGCTGCGGCGGGCGGCAAGCTGCGCTGGACCGGCGGGGTCGACCACTTCGAGGTCGAGGCGGTGCTTCCACGATGATCAGGTTGCTCCTGGCCGATGACGAGGTGCTGATTCGCGGGGCCATGGCCGCGCTGCTCGACCTCGAGGAAGACCTGACGGTCGTCGCCGAGGCCGCTGACGGCGAGACCGCGGTCGCGTTGGCCGAGAAGGTTCAGCCCGACCTCGCCGTGCTTGATCTGGAGATGCCGCCCGGTGACGGGATCAGCGCGGCCGCCCGGCTGGCCATGCCGGTCGTCCTGGTCACTCGGCATGCCCGGCCGGGCATCCTGCGGCGCGCCCTCAGCGTCGGGGTCCGTGGGTTCGTGCCGAAGACCACGCCGGCCGACCGGCTCGCCGAGATCATTCGCGAGGTGCACGGCGGGCGGCGCTACGTGGATCAAGACTTCGCCTCCTTCGCATTGAGCGAGCGGCCATGCCCGTTGACCGACCGCGAGACGGATGTCCTGCGCGCGACCCGGCAGGGCATGTCGATCAAGGAGATGGCGCCGGCGGTTCATCTGACGCCGGGCACGATTCGCAACTACCTGTCGAGCGCGATCACGAAGCTGGCCGTCGCCGATCGCCACGCCGCGGCTCAGGTGGCGTGGGAGCAGGGCTGGATATAGGTATGGCTCACAACCCACGCACCTTCTTGTCATTGGTGGCCGGGCCATGAGACTCGACCAGCACGGGGGCCTTGAGGGTTTCGCCGATCTCCGCCGCCCAGTTCTCGGGGGCGTGCATGTCGCCGGGGCGCGCGCGGTCGAGCAGCGACGTGAGGGCGGACTGGTATCCGAGGTCCCGGGCAGGGCCGGGAACTATGCGCTGCCACGGCCTCTCGTCGAGGCTGTAGGAGGTGCACATCTTCAGGGCCGGCGTGACCCGGTCGAGGTGGGTGACAGCGATGCCGTCCAGTCCGCCGGCCACCTCTGCCGCGTAGCGATGCGCCACGGCGTCGAAGTGGCCCGTCCGGAAGGCGCCCTGCCAGTCACCCCGGGCATTGTGGGGCTCGGGCAGGGTCAGGTCGTCGGCCTCGGTCACCAAGGGACCGGCGCCGTGCCGGGTGGTGTAGGTCCGGACCACGCCGAGACGGACGAACGAGTCGCAGAGGGACGCGACATTGTCGAAGGTGGTCGTCGACCAGGTGGTGTAGGGGTGCCAGCCGCGCCACTCGTCGAGGAGCACGCCTTGGGCGCCCTCGAAGATGCATGGGCCCTCGTTGAGGAGCGTCGTGACGTACGAGGAGTCCACGATCGACACTGCGCGACCGAAGGCGAGGAACGCGTCCACCACTGCGGGGAGGGGCGGGGCCGGGAGCGGGCCGTACTGCTCGGTGAGCACGGACCGGACCTGGGCCAGTCGGGCGCGCAGCCGAGATGGCGAACGCACGTCACCGACCCGAGGGGCGGCGGGATTCTTGAGCGCGTACTCCACGGTTTGGCCGACGCCCATCCCGCAGGAGCCGTGGCGGCCTTCGCCACGTCGCTGCTCACGCAGCTGATTGGCGGCGCGGTGCCACGGCGTGGCGAGCAACGCGTCCTCGTCCACGGTGAGCAGGTCGTAGGGATTGCCCAGGGCGGACGCTTCGGCGGACAGGGCGAGAGGGTCGACGACCATGAAGCGCGTGAGGTGCGTGGGCACGCCCTGCAGGGTGCCCGCCCCGAACTGGGCGAAGGTGTGGTGCCGGCCCGATGCGGTGATCACGTTGTGCGCGGCCTGCGCTCCCCCGTTGAAGCGCAGGACCGCGCGGCGGGCGGTGGTGGCGCACAGAGCGTCCACCACCGTCCCCTTGCCGGCGTCGCCGTAGCCCAGATCCACGACGGCGACATGCTCGGCACCAGCCTGGCGGCGAAGCGATGTCACAGCCGGATGTTCCCGGCCGAGGTCGGCAGCTGCTTCCGTAGCGGCGCCAACGCTTTGCCGACCGTGGTGGTGGCGGTCGAGCCGTACTCGATCAGGTCGGCCAGGCCGGCGTCCAGATCGATGGCGTCCTCGCCCATGCCGACCGTGAGCGCGATCGTCTCGCACACGGCGTCGAGGTCGTCGATCTCGATCACGTTCTGCCCGAGCAGGTCGCGCCACCGGGTGAGGACCTCGCGGTCGCCACCCCAACCGGCGGCGGTGGGCAGCAGGTAGTAGACGTCGAACTTCTGCTGCAGCTCGGCCAGCATTGCCTCGGTGCGGATCGGCTCGGTCAGTTTGTCGCCGATCCGGGCGCGGACCTCCTTCGGCTTCACCGCCGGGTAGGGCATCTCGTCCCCGATCAGGAACAGGTAGCCGCGGCGGCCGCGGTGCAGCATCGAATCCAGGGAGGTGTGGCGGGCCATGAAGTACATCGCCAGTTCGTAGGACTCCATCTTCTGACCGCCGCCACCGCCCTCGAGCACGATGCGCGCCAGGTCGTCGTCCATGCGGTTGTCCGACTCGAACTGGCCGATCTGCAACGGCACGCGGTCACAGCTCGCGTCGCCGACCGCGCCGAAGAGAATGTGCGGGTCGGTGGCATAGGACTTGCGGGTCAGCAGGCCGAGCAGCTGCGGCAGCTTCGTCTGCAGCACGCGCGGCACGCCGCCCATCGAGCCGGTGACGTCGAAGAGGACGGCGATCGGGGTGCTGTGCGGGTGTTCGTCGTTGTCCCTGCTCTCCCGGTGGGTCACGCCCTTCGGGTCGAGTGCGGGGTGTGCGTCACGTGCGCCGCCGTCGCTGTACGCGAAGGCGCTCGCACCGGTTGCCGCACGGTAGTTCTGCGCGGCGTCGTACACGTCGGTGGACCAGCGTCCACTGCCCATGTTCATGCCCCTTTCAGGAGGGTGAATGGCCGGAACTTCCTTGGGCCGAAGCAGGCGAAGAGCACTTCGTCGAGTTCGGCCAGCAACGCCCAGGCGTCCTGGGGACGCATCCGGGGCGCGTCGTAGAGGCAGCCGTCCAGGAAGCGTGCGATCGGCGCGGGTGGGCGCCGGATCAGCCGCCGCATCAGGACGGTCGCCAGGTAGATGTCGGTGGCTGGGGTGGCCGGCCGCTTCGCCGGCACTTCGGGTGGATAGTCGGCGCGGTGCTGGGCGACCAGCGCGGTCAGCGGCGTGCCGGGCGCCACCGAGTAACACCAGTCGACCAACACCACGCCGTGCTCAGTGGGGTGAATCAGCACGTGCTCGGGCAGGACCGCGCCGTGCACCACGCCGGCGCGATGCGCCCAGCCGAGGCCGGTCAGCAGCCGTCGCCACATCCACGCCGCGTCGCGCGCGTCGATGCCGTCCGGTCGCTGCCGCAGCACCTCGGCCAGGGTCACGAAGCCGTGCAGCCGTTGCAGCACGTTCACCCGCTTGCGGCCGTCGCGCACCGACTCGATCAGGCGCGGCGCGTACGGGCGGAAGCGTGGATCGCCATCCGTCCACAGTGTTCGGAGGGCGGTTGATTCGGCGGTCATGAGATCGTTGTCGCCGGGCAGCCGTGGCACCTTCCGCAGGGCTCGATCGCCGTTGTGCGGCACCAGATCCGCCAGGTCGCCGCTCAGCGCGCCCGGGACGAATGCCATCCACAGGGCCGACAGCTTTGCGAAGGCCTCGGTGGCTCGTGCGCTTTCCGTCGCGGGTGCGACATCCGGGTGCACGATCTTCGAGAGCATGCGGTACGCCTCGACGGGCTCCCCGACCGCAGACGGCGAGTTGCGGCTGTCGATGAAGACTGATGCCGGGTCGGTGGTGGGTCGCGCCAGAGCAACCAGGTCACCGAAGCTGCCCGCCGCTGCGATGACTTCCACCGCCTCGTCAAAGGTCATGGCAAGCCCTCCGCTCTTTCACGAGCGAGAAAGCTGCGATCCGCAGCGTGGGTGATGAGCGCGGAGTCATCTGACTGTCTCCTCGCGGGTGGGGCGTAGGAGGGCTGGGTGCAGGAGGCGGGCGTCGCCGGCTCGGTACAGGCGGGCTCGGGGGCCTCCTCGTTCGCCGCCTCGGGAGGCGGTGGTGCCTGTGCTTTCCACGAAGCCGGGGACGGAGAGGACCTTGCGGTGGAAGTTCCCTGCGTGCAGGTCTTCGCCCCAGACCGCGGCGTAGACGGACCTCAGTTCGCTGATCGTGAAAGCAGGGGGCAGGAAGGCGGTCGCCAGAGGCGTGTACTCGAGTTTGGAGCGGGCGCGGTCGAGGGCGTCGGCCAGGACGGTTGCGTGGTCGAAGGCCAGCTCTCCGGTTTCGTCCACCGGCACCCAGGATGCGTTGGAGGCGTCGCCGCCGGCGCGGGGGTCGGGGAGGCTGGGGGCGAAAGCCAGGTAGGCGACGGAGACCACGCGCATTCTCGGGTCGCGGTCGGGGTTGCCGTAGGTGCGGAGTTGCTCCAGGTGCACCTGCTCGAGGGTGTCCTCGCCGGGGCGGAGGCCGGTTTCCTCGGCCAGCTCGCGCAGTGCGGCGGTGTCCAGGGTTTCCTCGCGGACGAAGCCGCCGGGCAACGCTCGCCAACCGGCGTAGGGCGACTCGCCCCGCTCGACCAGCAGGACGCACAGCCGGCTGTCCCGGATGGTCAGCGCGACCACGTCCACCGTCACCGCGATCGGCGCGTAGGCCCGGGGGTCGTACGTCTCCAGGAACTCCTCGTCCGTCACTCGCCCGCTCCTCAGTTGTTCTCAGTTCGAGTAATTCTTGATCTGAGAACAACATAGGCCGAGGCATCGTCAGGGTCAAGGCAACTCGCGGTACGGGATCAGCCAGAGGGCAGCGCCACGCGGCACGGGCGAGGGGCGGCGGGAAGCGCCAAGTGGATCACGGCGGGGGCGGCCCGGCGGGAGTCGCGACCGCAAAGGTGGCGGGAACGGGCGGCCGGCGGGAAGCGGCCGAGAGGATCACGACGGCGGGCGGCTCGGCGGGAGTCGCGACCGCAAAGGCGGCGGGGATGGGGCGGCCGGCGGGAGGTGTCACCGCACGGGTGGGCCCGAGTGGGACAGGCGGGCGGGAATGCCTCGGCCGGAGGGGTGGATCTTTGGGACGCGAGGCGAGCGGACAGGAATAGAAGGGGGACGGGAACTGCGTTCGGAGAGGGGTTGGAAATGCGAGAAACAATGAGGCCCGCCTTTCCTTAGGGAAGGCGGGCCTAACTGCAGATGAGGCTTACCTGGCCTCGAAGGTGAGGCAGTCGGCGCGGTCGGTCGCGCTGCCGACGGTGATTGCCGGGGCCTGGCACTCGAGGTTGCTGTTGTGTACGCACTCGGAGCGCTTGCACGCGCCGACCTGGGCCGTGAGCTGGCCGATTCCGCCCTGCAGGTCGGAGTCGACATACGTGTCGCACTCCGAGTTGCGGCGGCCGATGGTGATCGCGAAAGCGGTGCAGCCGTCGTGGTTGTAACCACAGCCGCTGACGGTGCACTGCGACACCCGCGGCATTTCCATCATCTGTGTCATGGCGTGGGCCTCCTCATTTTCATTGCGTCCCCGGGTCACGATAATGCAAGCACCGGCGATTCGCGCGACACGCGGGCGGCCTATTTTCCGCGGTTTAACAGGTGAGGTTAGGCTGCAATTACCGCTACTTAGGTAAGGCTGTTCTGACGAAACGGAGGATCCGCGCATGCCACGCGTCCGGCTCGCCGCCGCCCTGCTGACGCTGACGCTGCTCGCCGGCGCCGGGGCTGTCGGTTGCACTGCGGATGACCCCGCCCCTGCGCCCACGCCGGCGGCGGCGAGCTCGGCCGCGAAGAGCCCCTCGTCGGCCGAGTCGCGCTCCGCGAAGCGGTTGCTCGCTCTTCCGCGTACCCGAGGGGATTGGCCTGGACCGAACGGCCTGTCCGGCGTGAACGGGGATCCCACCTTCGACACCGCGCACGTCAAGGCGTTCTGCGCCACGCGCGGGCGGGCGTGCCGGGTCGCGCAGACCTACACCGACCGCAGCACCTACGAGTCGATGACCAGCGGCACGGGGTGGACGTTCGAGTTCTTCGACGACTTCCCGGGCGCCCTGGTGATCTCGCAGGGCCTGGTGCCGACCGGCGGCGAGGCCGAGCTGCCGAAGTGCGCGGCCGGCGACTACGACGAGCAGTGGCGGCACTTCGGCAACCTGATGGTGCGACACGGGCGCGGCGACTCGATCGTGCGGCTGGGCTGGGAGATGCAGGAGCGCACCATGCCGTGGCGGGCGACGGACACGCAGGCGTACGTCGGCTGCTACCGGAGGGCGGCGACGGCGATCCGGGCCACCAACCCGGACGTGACCCTGGACTGGTCGATCAACGCGCACAGCTCACCCGACGGGCTGTGCGGCGGGGTGAGCACCAACTGCTACCCGGGCGACGACTACGTCGACATCGTCGGGATCGACAACTACGACCACTTCCCGTGGAGCCCGACCAAGGCGGCGTTCGACCGGACGGCGGCCAAGGCGGAAGGCCTGACCTGGCTCTACAACTTCGCGCGTACGCACAACAAGCCGTTCTCGGTCGGCGAGTGGGGCGTGGTGCCGACGGGCGACGCGGGGAAGGAGAACCCGCAGTACGTCAGGTGGATGCATGAGTGGTTCGCGGCGCATGCGGACCATCTGGCCTATGAGGCCTACTTCTCCGACTGTGGCGAGGGTGGGGTACAGAGCAGTCTGTTCCGCGACGACGACGAGTGCGTCAAGAACCCCGAGTCGGCAGCGGTGTACAAGTCGATCTGGGCGGAGTGAAGGACGGGATGAAGGTCAGGGAGAAGGTCGGGTGAAGGACGGGGTGAAGGTGGAGTAGCGACCGATCCATCGAAATTGCTCGTTACTGGCAAACCCCTGCAAATTTCACATTACGCTCCCTGCGAGAGGGCCCAGCCATGAGACGACATGCGCGGGCCACCCACCCAAGCCCAAACGGTTCGTAAAACCGTAGGAGGACCTCGCATGCGTAAGTCCGAAACAAGCACCGGTTCTCGGCTGCTCAAGGCCGGGATCGCGGTCGCGGCGACGGCCGTGGTCGTGGCTGGTGCGGCTACCCCCGCCTTCGCGGCCACCGTGCCCATGACGCTCAGCGCGACCACCGGCCCGTCGGGTGGCACCAACACCCTGCTCGGCAAGACGACGGCCGCGGTCTTCACGACCGTCCCGGCCGTCAACTTCGTCGTGGGCACGGCCTGCCCGACCACCTTCACGGCGCCGGTCGCCGTCACGGCGACGGCCGGCACGGTCCGGGCCACGGCCGGAACCGTGAAGAAGCTGTCCACCACCCAGATCTCGATCCTGGTGCCCGTCGGTGTGGCCCTGCCCGCCGCCACCTCGTCGCTGAAGTTCAACGTCTGCGCCTACAGCGGCACGACGGTCGCCTCGGCCGCGGGTGTCACGCCGGTCGTCGCCGGCAGCCCGCTGATCGCGAACGCCATCTACACCATCGCGGCCAAGCCGGTCCTCGCGGCGGCCAACGTGGTCGCGCCGGCCACCGGCCCGGCGCTCGGTGGCACCTCGGTCACCATCGCGGGTGACGGCACCTACAAGTTCCCGACCACCGGCGTCTCCGCCACCCTCGGCGGCGAGCCGCTGACGGCGGTCTCGGTGGCCTCGGACCAGCTCTCCTTCACGGCCACGACCCCGGCCCACGCCGCGGCGACCAACCAGACGCTGTCCGTCACGACCTCCGGCGGCACCGTGTCGAGGGCGAACGCGTTCGCGTTCACCAACAACCTCAACGTCTTGCCGAACACCGCGCCCGGCAATGCGTCGGCCGACATCCTCGTCGAGGGCTCGGGCATCGGTGACGCGTTCGCCGCCTGGTCGGCGCCGGCCAGCTCGGACACCGACGACCCGCACATCTACCTGGTGCAGGGCTCGTACAACCCGACGTCCAACGGCGGCAACAAGACGGTGGGACCGATCGCCGACGCCTCGGCGATCACCTACATCGGCCCGAACCAGGTGCTCGCCACGTTCAACCTCGCCAACAGCGTGGCGGTGGACGGTACGGCCGCGGCAGGCACCCCGGTCCCGGACGGCGCCTACACCGTCACCTGGGTGACCAACGGCAAGCTCGCCGTGCAGCCGGGTGGTGCCAACGTCGACCCGCTCAAGCCGTACAACAAGTCGATCGTCACCAGCGGCTCCACCTTCACCGTGGCCGACTACTGATCGGTGGCCGACTCCTGATCGGTCAGCACCCGAATGAACGAACGGCCCGGAGCGAAAGCTCCGGGCCGGTTCGCATCCGAAAACAGGGTCAGACCAGGTTCTTCCACTGCTTCTCGATGGCCGCCACACTCGCCTGCTTCGAGGGCCGCCCGGCCGCGTTGGTGGCGACGGTGTAGACGCTCTGCCCCGCGCTCGTCCGCCAGCACACCAGCAGCGCCGGCTTCTCGGCCGGCTTCATGTCCACGCTGAACCGGAAGGTCTGCGAGCACCGCGCGGCGCCGACCGGCTCGCCGTCGTCGGCCACCCAGCCCAGCTCCCGGTACCCGGCCAGGTTCTTCCTCGCCGACAGCACCCGCAGGCTCTGCCGCCCCTTCACCACCCGCGTCTCGGTCACGTCGGCCGCGGTGACCGACCGGTCCGCCGGGCTCTGCGGCAACGGCCGCTTGATCTTCACCCCGGGCTTGGCCCGCGCCGCCTTCACCCGGTCGGCGGTCGTCCTCGCCGTGGGCGACGCCGACGTGGGCGGCATCGACGGCGAGGACGGGGCGGTCGCGGCCGAGTTGGCCGGCGTGGTGGTCACCGGCGACGGGCCGGGCGACGACGGCGACGGCGCCGCGGCGGAGGAGGCCGGCGGGAGCGAGGTCACCGTGGGGTCGTCACCGGCCAGCTGATCGGTTGCCACGTAGGCGCCGGCGCCCAGGGCGGCCAGGCCCACGATTCCGACGATCGCCTGCTTGCGGCGTGCGTGCGTCATCAACCTCATCCTTTGCGCGTCGAGGAACACGGTCAAACCCTGATGTTCCCAAGAATCGGGATATAGCGGACCCGAACCGAAGGAGACCTTCAGTCAGAGCCGGCTCGGCCGATCTATCACCCCGTCGCCGACTGGGGAGGTTCACATGGGCCGGAAGCACTACGGACTGGGGTTAGGGGTGCTCGGCGTGGCCGCCGCCCTGGTCGCTCCGAGCGCCGCGATGGCCGCGGAGCCCCCGCTGCCGGTGGCGGTCGCGAAGTCGATCCCGGCCAAGGTCAGCAAGGCCAGCCCCGTACGCATCACCCGCACCTGGAAGGACAGGAGCGGCCGGCCGGTCTTCACCACGACCACCGCCACCAGCCGGGTCGCCGCCGAGCAGCTGCTGCGCGGCACGGCGACCGAGGTCGAGAAGCCGGTCCGGGCGCTGGACGACCCGTACCAGAGCCAGCTCTGGGCGCTGCCGAAGATGAGGGCGACCGAGGCCTGGGCCAGCTCCACCGGCGCCGGCGTGATCGTCGCCGTGCTGGACACCGGCGTCTCCGCCAGCCACCCCGACCTGGCCGGCCAGGTGCTGTCCGGTTACAACGCGTTCACCGGCGCCACCGGCCCCGGCACCGATGTGCACGGGCACGGCACCCATGTGGCCGGCACGATCGCGGCGATCGCGGGCAACAACGTGGGTGTGGCCGGCGTGGCCCCGAACGTGAAGATCCTGCCGGTCAAGGTGCTTCAGGACGACGGCGGCGGCACCTCGACCTCGGCCGCCCAGGGCATCGTCTGGGCCGCCGACCACGGCGCCGACGTGATCAGCATGTCGCTCGGCGGCGGCTACTCCTCGTCGTACGGCGACGCGGTGGCGTACGCCCGGTCCAAGGGTGTCACGGTGGTCGCCTCGGCCGGCAACTCGCGTCAGCAGGGCAGCCCGGTCATGTACCCAGGCGCGTCGCCCGGCACGATCGCCGTGGCGGCCACCGACTCGAACGACGTCGTCGCCACCTTCTCGAACGCGGGCAGCTACGTCGACGTCGCCGCCCCGGGGGTCGACATCCTGAGCACGGTTCCGGGTGGCTCGTACGGTTACAAGAGCGGCACCTCGATGGCCGCCCCGCACGTCTCCGCCCTCGCCGCGCTGCTCCTCGCGAAGAACCCCCAGCTCACGCCGGACCAGGTCGAGCTGGCGATGGAGTCGACGGCCAAGGACCTGGGCGCGGCGGGCCGGGACAACGACTACGGGTACGGGCGGGTCGACGCGGTGGCCGCGCTCAACGCGGTCGGCGGCGCTCCGGCCCCGGCTCCGGCCCCAGCCCCGGCCCCGGCCCCGGCTCCGGCCGGCGCGGTGATCTCCTCCGACGCCACCTCGGGCCAGGCGCTCTACAACACCAAGGTCAGCACCGTGTTCACGGTGACCATCAACGGCGCCGCGGCGTCGAAGCGCTCGATCCAGATCTGCACGGCCGACAAGGGCGCCGCGTTCAGGTGCAAGAGCGGCACCACCAAGGTCAACGGCACCTACACCCTGAGCCGCAAGATCACTTTCCCGTACGAGGTCCGCCTGGTCGTGCCGGCCACCACGAAGAGCACGGTGACCGGCGAGTCGGAGACGTACTCGTACACGGTGGGCTCCGAGGTGGCCCTGGCGCCGAAGAAGACCTCGCTGGTGGTCACCCTGACCGGCGCGGCCACGCAGCTCAACAAGCTCCAGCGCTCGCTCGACGGGTCCTCCTGGGAGACCGACCGCACGTTCAAGGCGGCCCCCAGGTCGACGCTCAACAAGATCAAGCCGGGGTACCTCTACCGGGTGGTCGTGCCGGACACCAGCCTGGTGGTGGGCTCGCTCAGCGACACCGTGCAGATGTAGCTCGATGCGATCGGCCGTACCGTGTGGACCATGATGCTGAAGCGCACACTGGGCGCCACCGGGATCGAGGTCAGCGCGGTCGGCCTGGGAGCGTGGCAACTGGGCCGCTCGGCCGAGTGGCCCAGCGGCCCCGACCCGGACGAGGCGGCCCGCATCGCGCGGGCCGCCCTCGATCTGGGCGTGACGTTCATCGACACCGCGCCGGTCTACGCGGGCGGGCAGAGCGAGCTGAACGTGGGCCGGGCGCTGGCCGGCGTCCCCCGCGACCGCTACGTGCTGTGCACGAAGGTGGGCCGCCGCCCCGACGGCAGCACCGACTGGGATCCCACCGCGATCGAGGCGTCGGTCCGGGGCAGCGCCGGGCGGCTCGGCGTCGAGCACCTCGACGTGGTGGTCCTGCACAGCCCGCCGGCCGAGGTCCTGACCAGCGCCGGCCACCACGAGGCGCTGCGCGAGCTGAAGACCAAGGGCCTGATCCGGGCGTACGGCGCGTCGGTCGACCAGGGCCGCGAGGTCGAGCAGGCGCACTGGGCGGAAGTGCTCGAGGTCCGGCTGTCCGCGCTCTACCAGGAGCCGCTGGACGCCCTGACCAACGCGCCCCGGCAGGGTTCGATCATCAAGGTGCCGCTGGAGTCGGGCTGGCTGTCCGGCGCGTACGACGAGGACTCCCGCTTCGACGACGTGCGGGCGCGCTGGTCGCCGGCCGACGTCGCGCTGCGGGCGTCGCTGGCCGGCGAGTTCCGGGCGCTGCTGCCCGAGGGGGTCGGCGTGGCCGAGGGGGCGCTGCGCTTCCTGCTCGCCCTCGACCCGGTCAGCACGGTCATCCCGGGCACGCGCAGCCGGGAACACCTGGCGGCGAGCGTCGCCGCGGCGGCGAAGGGCCCGCTCGATCCGGACACCGTGGACACCGTTCTCGGCTGGTACAAGGAACGACTCGGCGAACAGGCACTCCAGTGGTGAACCGGGCGGTTGTTCTCGGCGGTGGCGGCGTCACCGGTGTGGCCTGGGAGATCGGCATGATCCAGGGGCTGGCCGAGCGGGGTGTCGACCTGTCCGGGGCCGACCTGTTCGTCGGCACGTCGGCCGGGTCGGTGGTGGCCGCCCAGATCACCGCCGGGGCCGGGCTCGACGACCTGTACGCCCGGGAGCTGGCCGACACCACCGGCGACCGCAACGCCGTGATCAGCAAGGGTGTCGTGCTGCGCTTCGCCATCGCGGGTCTGCTGCCCGGGGCACGCGGCCGGGCCTGGCTGGGCCGGGCGGCGCTGAAGGCCCGCACCGTGCCCGAGTCGGAGCGGCGGAACGCGATCGCCGGCCGGGTGACCTCGGACGCCTGGCCGGCCACCCGGTTGCGGATCCCGGCCGTGGCCGCCGAGACCGGCCAGGTGGTGGTCTTCGACAACACCAGCGGTGTCTCGCTGATCGACGCGGTCGCGGCCAGTTGCGCGGTGCCACTGGTGTGGCCGCCGATGACGGTGAACGGCACCCGGTACGTGGACGGCGGAATCCGCTCGATCGCCAACGTCGACCTGGCCACCGGCTACGACCGGGTGGTCGTGCTGGCCCCGGCCACCTTGTCGGTGCGGAAGAGCACCCGACCGGGCGCTCAGACCGCGGCGCTCGCTCCGGGCGTACGCCGCATCTGTGTCGAACCCGGCGCAACCGCCCTCAAAGCCATCGGCAGCAACCCGCTCAGCCCGGAACGGCGCGCGGCGGCCGCCGAGGCCGGCCACGCCCAGTCGGCCGAGGTGATCGACGCGGTCGCCGAGGTGTGGGCCTAAGCCCCTGGCAGGAACTGTTTCCCGTAACTCTGGGGTAGCCAGGGTGAGGTCCAGGGTGCGGCGGTGGTGAGGTTCTGGGCGTCGGTG